>JAOASJ010000036.1 GCA_030158725.1 Bacteroidia bacterium | reverse complement strand
AAATTTTGCAAAGCCAAGTGGTAGCCGTTTTCTGCAATTTTATTGCGTAAGTCCAAGTCTTCTGTTAAAGAAATGATTGCTTTAATTGTCATTTTTTCGTCATAAAAGATGTTTTTTTTGTTTTTTTAAAAAAAATAAATAAAATTGCATTAACAAATAAAATAATTTTGAGCGGGGTTGCTGAAAACCGTCTAGAGTAAGCATAAACTAAAACAAACACCTTTTCTTGACTAAACTACAATTAAAATTTTTATCTAGGCTTTGAGAGCCTAAAACTGCCAAATTTTTAATTTAATTTTCTCAATAAGTCATGATTATTGAGCAGAGTTATTATTGAATAATTTGAAATAACTCCACTTGAAGTTATGATTAACTTATGCTGCGAATACATTATTCTTAAAAATATGTTAAAATCAAAAAAAAATGAAAAAAATTACTATAAAATCAATTATGATACTGATTCTGATGTTTTATGTCAATCAGCTCAGATCCCAATACAATATACTTTCGTCCAGCTCCACCAATAATTTATGTTCAGGAGCAACTATTACATTAACTTCTCAATTTACCCATGCTAGTTATCAATGGCAATCTGACCCAGGTGGTGGATTTATAGACATTACCGGCGCCACTGCGAGTACTTATGGAGTTACAGTTGCAGGAGTTTATCGCATGAGGGTAGGTGTGTCTAATTTCTCAAATGCGATTACTATTTTGAATGCTACTGCATTGAGTCTCTCAGACAATTTACCGACTCCAAGCGAATTATTCCCAACATTAAGTGTTTACAATGTCTCAATCAATACCACGTTACCACCTGATTATACGTCTATTGATTGGTATTTTAATGGTGCTTTGATGACTACAGTTCCACTCACATATTCAGTAAGGGCTAACCGGCCTGGTAATTACATGGTAGTTGCAAGCGGTTGTGGCAATGAAAGATCCAATGTGGATGAAATTAGATATGAAACAACCCACCCCAATTGGAATACTGGAACATTCAGTTCAGGATTTACCTATTCAACACCAGGTTCTTACAGTATTGGTAATCCGCCATTGGGGTATATTATTGGTGGTGAAATTGTTGTGCAATCCGGATGCACACTAACTATAGCTGCAAAACTTAATTTTAATGGTTGTTATGGAATTAAAGTTGAAAATGGCGGCTACTTGATTATTGGCGATAATTCTATATTATCGTCTACAACTCAATGGAAAGGCGTATTGATTGAAGGCGGAGGAAAACTATTAATGTATCAGAATTCGTATATTTGTGATGCCGTTACCGCCATTCTGGCAATGGATGATGCTGAAGTGCTTGCCGAAAATTGTACATATGGACGAAATGTTTTGCATGTGGGCGTAAAAGATTACGACGGTCCTTTAGGGGTTTTTGTTGGTTCGGATACCTTTGGACATGTTATAGATTCGGCAACAGATCTGATCTGTAACAGTTATACTGAATACAACAATCTTTCTGCAATAAGAGGGACATACAATTTTGTGGAAAGTGGAATTGTGGGCAATAATCCAGTTCAGTTTTATGAGAATATTGCATGGATGACAAACGATGCCGATGACAGATGGAATGTTGGATTTATATATGCATTGGATGTAGATTCTCTTGATATTGTCTCTAATAAGGTATGGGGTTTTTTCAACTATGGTATTAGTGTAAAAGGAGGCGAACATTTGCGATGCTATATCAATGATTTTAAAAATTTGAGACAATCTCAAACAAGTTATGGCTTCCCGAGTCCGCCCGCCTACCCGAGATTCGGACATTGTTTTTATTTTAAAGATGTAAAAAATGCAAGAATTTTAGATAATGATATCAGGAATTGGATGTTTGGAATGGAGTATTACAACAATATAAATTCTGGCACATCTTGGATGAGAGGAAATATGCTCAGAGATTGTAAATATGGTTTAGTGGTGGCGAATATTCAAAATCCTATTGCTTATTCAGGGACAAACAATACGAATCAATACAGTAATCTAATTCCACTTAAATTTTATTGCAATTTATTTAAATACAATGATTTTGGAATTGTTGGTACTGGTGACATTCCGGATCAAGGTCAATCAGGTGGTGGAAATTCAGCAGGAAACAGATTTTATGACGGTGGTTTATTAAACTCTGTTAATAGTATTATTTGGTATTATACATCATCACCGTCTTTTAATTATTACAACCAATCTATCGGAGGAAATGATGATCCTCAAACACCTAATAATGGTAACTTATTGATTGATGGGGTAAATAGACACGGAGGTAATAGCGACTATACTATTTTCAGAACAGCTAGTGCAAATTCATGTACGTCGTTATTGAGTGGTCCCGCATTATCCAATAAAGAAGAAAAATTAAGTTACCAAAGTATCTTTACTTTTCCGAATCCATCTACAGGGTTAATAATTTTTAACGGAATTTTAGGGAATACTAATATTGAAGTTTTATCTCTTGAAGGTAAAATTGTTGGAATTTTCAATATTCTAGACTCAAGCCCACAACTATACTTAAATTACTTACCTTCAGGGTTATATTTATTAAAGATAAAAGATGATATAGGAACAACTTATCATAAAGTATTATTATCCTATTAATTATAAATGATTTTTAAAGCTAAAATATCATTTATAATTTATTTTAAGAGATCGCTGATAATTATCAGCAATCTCTTTTTCTGTTTTTGTGCTTATTCTCAGCAAAACAATAATTGGGCGTTCGGATTAAATGAAGGTATTTCTTTTAATAAAAACCATCCGAGTCTAATTAATACATCTATATGCAGGGACACAAATAATAAAAATATAGCTGCCAATCAATGTATTTCGTTTAGCAACTGTCAAGGAAACTTAGTGGTTTATGGAAGTGGTTCTCAACTTTGGAACAAAAATCACAAGCCTATGAAAAATGGAAGCTTTAAAGAAATTAGTTCTTACTATAAATCTTTAATTCTTCCTCAACCTAAAAATGACCGTTATTTATTTTATATTTACCAATGGGCCTCTGGTGTTAGCAGTGGATGTGTTAATACAAAATTAATGTACGCAGTGATTGACTTGTATTCTGATGGTGGAAATGGAAAAGTTATTTTTAAAGATCAACTTTTGGATACCGGATATGGTTATTATGGAAGCGGAAGCAATAATCTGACTTATGCACTTCATTCCAATACTAAAGATATTTGGATTATTTACGGAAAAAATTCAAATCAGGCTATTTCTTTTCTTTTAACAGACACTGGCCTAATTAGACAAGCGATATTGAGTAATAATGTTTACAGTGGAAATAATTGTGAAAAATATATTTCATCATCAGCATTTAATAGCAGATTTCGCAGTATCGATGGGTCTTTGACTGGTCTGTTTAAAATGACTGGCGATTGGACCCATCTAATTGTTACAGGGATTGACAGCACAACCACAAAATTGGGTTGTTCTCTATTATATGACTTTGACAGAAGTTCAGGAAAATTGATTTTTTCAAAAGTTTTATTGAAGTTTGAAGATATTCCTAAATCAAATTTTAATGATGATGCCCTTTATTATTCCAATTTTTTTCAATGTGAGGTGTCTTCTAATGACTCTTTAATATACTTTGTTAGTTGGACTCAAAAACTAAAAACAAAATATCCTGAAGTTCTTATACAATTATCTGAAATATGGCAAATAAACCGTTTTACTCTTGATAAACGAGTTATCAAAAAATTACAAAATGAACTGTACGGTTTGCAAATCGGACCTGATAATAAATTATATCTTTCTGCACATTATCGATATCCGAATAAGGGTACTATCTCAGAAATTGTATATATTAATTCCCCTAATAAAATTGGAAATTCTTCAGGATTAAACTTTTTATTTACAAATTCGTCACCGGTATATAATTTTCCTTCATCTTTTAGACCTTTTCATAAACTCTATTACACGAGTAACCTTGCTTCAAATCCATGTGCTGATACAGCACTTTTCGATTTACATGTTGATGGACAATTTCGTAAACTAACCATCAATTACGGTGATGGCGACAGTATTGTATTGTACCCTCCCTTTAAAGCATCATACCATCTTAAGCATAAATACAAAGTTGTTGGAAAATATTATTTTATGGTGAAAGGCCTTAACCCGCAGTGTGATTATTATACCCATGCGGGTGACAGTTTTAATGTTTATGCACCACCATCCAGATTTTACTCTCAAACTGATTTTCAATCCGGCTGTTTAAATGGTAAAATAAACTTAAAGGATAGTTTTGCCAATACCTCCTATGCGACTTATAAATGGCAAGGCATGGATTCGGATACTTTTACTCCCTTCCCTAAAGAAGCTCTCTTGTCAAAAAATATTGAAAGAATGAAAAAAAAGGATACCATATTTTCTATTCTTACACTTAGGAATTTGTATTGCCCATATCCGAAAATATACAGAGATAGTTTTGAAATTATTTTTCATCCAACTCCTCAAACCAAATTTTCGCTTAGCACTGACTCCTCCTGCAATTTCGATAGCATTAATAATAAATTGCATTATACCGGATGTTCACCTTTCGTCTTCACATATAAAGACAGCACGGAGGATTTAGTATCGGCAAGCATTTCAGAGGCATCTAATAATTTATTATATGGTCCTAATGCCACACATGTTTTCAATCTGGTTTCCGGCAATTATTTATTTATTGTCAATGACACCAATTCTTATGGATGCACTTCCACAGATAGTTTTTATGTACATTCAAAAATTACACCTACTATTTCATTGGCTTTGAATGATACATCATTTTGCTTCAAAGATCATCTGTTGAAATTAAAAATATTTGCTAATAATATTAGCGATAGTTCTTCAATAAATGTTGATTGGGGAGATGGTAAAGTAAATCTTGCAAGAAATGGAGATAGTCTTATGAAGCACTATACTAAAGCTTGGAACTACTCATTAAAATTAGTGGCTCGATCAATTGAGGATTGTGTTTCAGAAATGGATACACTTGTTTCGATACATCCAAGTGTTAATTCAGGCTTTACTATAAATCCACCTTCTGCTTGTCTGAGTGGTAACAATTTTGAATTTATAACAACTGATTCAGCCATACATAATTGGTATTATGGAGATGGAAGTAATGGAAATATTAACCATAAAATGTATTCTAATCATGGAGCCTATAAGGTTAAACATATTATAAGCAATTCCTCGGGATGCATTGACAGTAGCGAACAATTTTTAGAAGTGTTTGAAATGCCCAAGGCATTGTTATCAATCACTGTAAACAAAGCTTGTCTTAACGACAACCTGTTTTCAATAAAGACAAATTCTATTTACTCAATAACAGATTCTCTTTTTCAAAATATTAATTGGGGCGACGGGCAATCAAACAGTTTTAAAGGAAATAAAGAAACAACTTATTCTTACTCATCGCCAGGACAATACAGAATGGTTTTAATCAACAGAACAAACAAAAACTGCATAGACAGTAATGAGTTCATAGCGAAAGTATATCCAAATCCAACATCTGACATAAGTGTTAAAGGTATTTGTCTAGGAGACAGTACAACACTTTTAAGCGTTGAAAATGGTACAGCTGAAGTTGTTAATTGGCAATGGCAATCAAAAGAGTTTAACTTAACTACTGAAAAGGCTGAACTGAAGCACCGGTTTTCAAAGCCGGGTGAATATAAGGTAAAAGTTTTAGCTATCAGCGATAATGGTTGTTTCGCCATTGATTCTACAAATTTAGAAATATGGAATCTGCCGAAAGCGGAATTTAGTTATGTTCATTTTAATCATGCCTCATCAAATATACCTTTTTTGTTTACAGACAATTCGCTGAATTCAGATGGCAGGTTATGGATTTTCTCTAGCGGTGATACAAGTCTTTTAAAAACGTTGCAATATGAGTTTTCTGATACTGGATTTTACAAAATAACTCTGATTGCATCACTTGCCGGCAAATGTTTTGACAGTGCAAGTATACTTTTACCTGTATATAGGAGTTTTGAATTTTATTTTCCTAATGTATTTTCACCGGATAGAAACCAAATCAATGAATCATTTGGTCTCAGCCCTTCACAAATCTTTATGGTAAAAGAATACCGCATGAGGATCTTTAATCGCTGGGGTGAAAAAGTATTTGACAGTGATAACAGTTCAATTCATTGGACAGGAGTAGGGGCTGAACAAGGAGTATATATTTACAAGACAGAAATCCGTGATATTTACAATGTATTTCATGAAATAAAAGGAAGGGTTGAATTGTTGAGATAATTTTAAACAATTAAACACTGTTTATTGAAATAATTTCGATATGCTTATTTCTCAAAAGAATATCTCGAAATAGCATCGTCATATATACTGACCCACTTCTTGCTTATCTCAACATTTCCAAAATTTTCTACTGCAAATTTTCGACTATTGCGGACCAGTTTTCCCCTCAATTCACGGTCTTTTTGCAAAATAAGAATTGCGTTTGCAAAATCTGCTTCATTATCTGCAATAATGCAATGCTCCATATGTAATATAGATAATCCATAGGCGCCTTGTGAAGTACTCACAACTGCCTTACCTGCCAACATGGCTTCTATGGTTTTGATGCGAATGCCGCTGCCACTTTTTAGAGGAACAACCAAAATGGATTTATCGGCGATGAATTCATTTTGATCTTCAACTTCACCTATCACTTTAAATGAGGTAGTTTGCCAGTTTTTATAATGTTCAGACATATTCTTGCCTGCCATGTAAAATTTTACAAGCTTATTCTTGACAGTAACTTTTGGCCAAATATCGTTGTGAAACCATGCCATTGCCTCTTGATTGGGCATCCATTCCATAGAGCCAATGTGGTAAATAGAATGATAATCAAGTTTACAATCTTTGTTTTCTTTAATCTCTATCCCAGCAGGTATAGCGCATTGCAAGCCCTTAAAGTTTTGGGTCGAAATGAAATGATTGTCTTCCTCAGTGATACTGACAACGGCGTCAAATTTTTGAATGATTCGCTTTTCAAATTTTTCAAGACGATTGGCGAGAAAATTTAAATAGATTTTTTTAGGAATAAATTGAGTTGTGTTTGCAAGTGTCTTCCAAATATGGAATTCAATATTGTGCTGCCTGAGTAGAGTAGGGGTATTGGTTTTTATTAAATCTATGTACTGAGATACAAACAGACCTTCAAAATGAATTAAATCGAAATTGTTTTCATTGATATGAGCTTGAATTGAATCTCTAAATTCTAATGAAGTAAAACGGTCAATGTTGTAAGAACTGGTTTGAAATACATTTAATAATGCTTTGATTGGAGAAATACTGGTGTCAATTGTAAATGGTTTTATGGCCTTTAAAAATGAAAATTCTTTGGCAATGGTCGCTTCATCTACAAAATGTTTTTTGGTGTTAAGACTCATGTAATGAACTTCAATGCCAAGCTCTGACAAGCCTTTCAAGAGGTTGTATGTGGCAATTGCACCGCCATCATTGAGTGGCCAAGGAATCCTACTTCCAATTATTAATACCTTCAAATCGGGTCAAAATTAAGACGAAAACTTAGGGAATAAATCTTTTTTTTAAAAAAAGTTTGGATTTTTGTCTTTAATTCGTACTTTTGCAGTCCTATTTTAAGAAATGGCAAATCATAAATCATCGATCAAAAGAATCAGGCAAACTGAAGTGAAGAACGAAAGAAACCGTTACCAGCACAAGACTACACGTAATTTGGTAAGAAAACTTCGCGAAACAACTGATAAAACAGCTGCTGTTGCACTATATGTGGAAACAGCTAGCATGCTTGACAAATTGGCCAAACGCAATGTCATCCACAAGAACAAAGCGTCCAACCTTAAATCAAGCCTATCGGTTCATATCAATAGCTTGAATTAAAAAAATTATTTTATAAGAGAGCCTCCGGAAACGGGGGCTTTTTTTATATGCTTATTTAACAAAAAAAATCTATTTTTGCGGCAGCATTAAGTTATCATTAAAAAAAACAAATTATATGGCTGATATTTTTGAAAAAGTAATTAGAAACATGGGTCCATTAGGCGCCCACATCAAAGAAGCACACGGTTATTTCACTTTCCCTAAACTTGAGGGAGATATTGGACCAACAATGGTATTCAATGGTAAAGAAAAATTAAATTGGAGTTTAAATAACTATTTAGGTCTAGCTAACCACCCTGAAGTTAGAAAAGCTGATGCTGATGCAGCTGCTCAATACGGTCTTGCTTACCCAATGGGTGCACGTATGATGAGTGGTAATAGCAACCCACACGAACAATTAGAACGCGAACTTGCTGCTTTCGTTGGTAAAGAAGATGCGATATTGTTAAACTATGGTTACCAAGGTGTATTGTCAATCATTGATGCAATGGTAGATAGACACGACGTTATTGTATATGACGCTGAATCTCATGCTTGTATTGTTGATGGAGTAAGATTGCACCAAGGTCACCGTTTCCAATTCAAACACAATGACATGGAAAGCTGTGAAAAACAATTGCAAAGAGCTACCCGCTTGGTTGAAAAATCTGGTGGTGGAATATTTGTAATCACTGAAGGTGTTTTTGGAATGAGCGGAAACCAAGGTAACCTTAAAGGTATAGTTGCACTTAAAGATAAATACAATTTCAGATTGTTTATTGATGATGCGCATGGTTTTGGTACCATGGGTAAAACAGGTAGCGGTGCTGCTGAAGAGCAAGGTGTAATTGATCAAGTAGATTTACACTTCTCAACTTTTGCAAAATCAATGGCAAGTATCGGTGCTTTCGTAGCAGGTCCTAAAGAAATTTTAAATTACTTAAGATACAACTTGCGTTCACAAATCTATGCTAAATCATTGCCAATGCCTCTTGTTGTTGGTGCTTTGAAGCGTTTAGATATGATCAGAACCCAACCTGAACACAAAGAAAACTTATGGAAAATTGTTAATGCACTTCAAAGTGGATTAAAAGAATCTGGATTTAACATCGGTACTACTAGTACACCTGTAACTCCAGTTATATTAAATGGAACTGTTGCTGAATCTACCCACTTAACTTTTGACTTGAGAGAAAATTATGATATTTTCTGTTCAATCGTTGTGTATCCAGTAATTCCAAAAGGTTTAATTATTTTACGTTTAATTCCTACTGCAGCGCATACTTTAGCAGATGTAGAAAGAACCATTAAAGCGTTTAAAGAAATTAAACAAAATTTAGAAAGCGGTAAATACAAGCACGAAACGCTTGTAAATGCAGCATTGTAAATTTTAAAAAATATTCGTAAATTTGGGTTAAACTAAATTTATGAATACTTTAAAATCCTATTTCGATCTAACAAAAGGCGAGCGTAATGCCGCCTTTTTTTTATTGTCCATTATTTTATTTTTTTCAATTCTTCCTTTCTTTCATCAAGAACCACAATACGAGAAAACTGATTTTTCAGAACTCTTACTTTTGGCGAAATTGGATTCAATTGAAAAGATGCAAGTGAAAAATGCCAATGCTAGTCATTTTGTCAATGCAAAATCATTCCCATTTGACCCAAATACTGCCACAAAAACGACATTTATTGAGCTAGGATTCAGTAAATATATAGCAGAACGCATCGTAAAATTTAGAGAGAAGGGGGGCAAATTCAAATTCAAATCTGATTTGCAGAAAATTTATGGTATCGATTCTATGAGTATTCGTCGGCTTTGGTCATTTATTAAGCTTCCTGAAAAAGGGAAGGCTTTTTTTGTTAAAGAAAATTCTCATCAAACGAATTTCAAACAAAAAAAACGACCGGAAATCATTGAATTAAATTCGACCGATACGACACAATTAATTTCCTTGCCAATGATAGGAAGTAAATTGGCCAATAGAATAATTAACTATAGAAATAAACTTGGAGGGTTTTATTCACCTCTTCAATTAATGGAAGTTTATGGGCTGAAACCAGAGACTTTTGAAATTATAAAATCTAGAATACAGGTGAATTCTGATTTGATAGCTAAAATTGACATCAATAAATGCACAAATGATCAATTAAATAAGCATCCATATTTTGGGTATAAAATTTCGACTCAAATAATCAATTATCGAGTGCAGCACGGGCCGTACAAGAGTATCAGTGACCTTAAAAATATCATTTTATTGAGCCAAGAATCGATAGAAAAGATAAAATTCTATATTAAATTTTTGTGAATCATATTTTCTTGGCATATTATTTTTTATTTTTGCAAACTTTATGAACTTTACTGTATCCGAAAACCAAACAATGATTAGGCAAATGTGCCGCGACTTTGCTGAGAAAAACATTAGACCAAATGTAATGGAGTGGGATGAAGCTCAAACTTTTCCTGCTGATTTATTCCGTGAAATGGGTAAACTTGGTATGATGGGAATTTTAGTACCCGAAGAATACGGCGGATCAGGCCTAGGATATTATGAATATGTTGAAGCTATTGTAGAAACTGCTAAAGTATGCGGTTCTATTGGTTTGAGCTTGGCTGCACATAATAGCCTTTGCACAGGTCATATTCTTTATTTTGGAAACCACGAGCAAAAAAGTAAATGGTTGCCTAAATTGGCCAGTGGTGAATGGATTGGTGCTTGGGGTTTAACCGAAGCAAATACAGGCAGTGATGCATTACGTATGCAGGTTACAGCTAAGAAAGATGGCGATACTTGGGTGCTTAATGGAGCAAAAAATTGGATTACCCATGGTTCTACTGGCAACATCGCTGTTGTTTTAGCAAGAACAGGTGATTTGTTAGACTCAAGAGGAATTACAGCATTTGTTGTTGAAAGAGGAACTCCAGGTTTTAAAGCTGGAAAAAAAGAAAATAAATTGGGAATGCGTGCGAGCGAAACTGCAGAAATGGTTTTTGAAGACTGCAGAATCCCTGAATCAAACGTTCTAGGCGAAGTAGGTGATGGATTTATTCAAGCCATGAAAATTTTAGATGGTGGTAGAATTTCAATTGCTGCTTTGTCTTTAGGTATTGCAAAAGGAGCTTATGAAGCATCTGTGAAGTATGCACAAGAACGTCAACAATTCGGACAACCAATCGCTAATTTCCAAGCCATCGGATTTAAATTGGCTGATATGGCTACACAAATTGAAGCTTCTGAATTGCTAATCCATGAGGCTTGTCATTTGAAAAACAATGGACTAAATGTCAATAAAGTTTCTGCTATGGCTAAATACTATGCAAGTGAAACTTGTGTAAGAGTGTCTACTGAGGCGGTTCAAATTTTTGGCGGATATGGTTACACAAAAGATTTCCCTGTAGAAAAATTCTACCGTGACAGCAAGCTTTGTACAATAGGCGAGGGGACATCTGAAATCCAAAAATTAGTTATTTCTCGAGCAGTATTGAAATAATTTGTTTGGAATAAAAATTTTATTATCTTTGCAATCCTAAATTTTTAAAATAAGTACACATGATTTATATCAACGTAAAAGACAACGAGAATCTCGACAAAGCACTTAAGAAGTACAAAAAGAAGTACGAAAAAATTGGTGTTATGAAAGAATTAAGAAGCCGTCAAGCTTTCGAAAAACCTTCTATCACTAGAAGAATGGAAATTAAAAAAGCTGCATACAGAAGTTTTATGCAAAGTCAAGAGAACAACTAATCAAAAAATATATTAATTTAGCGTCCGATAATTCATATTGTCGGACGTTTTTTTTATACAGCGGTTTGAGGAGTATTTGGGTGCAGAGAAGAAAATGTCTGCGCACACGGTTAAGGCATATATAGCCGATATTAATTCTTGTGTAAAATATACCCAAGAAAATTTTGAAATAAACACATTACAGGAGCTTAGCCATTTATTTATAAAGTCTTGGTTAAGCAGTATGCTTTCCTCTGGCATAGACAGTAAAAGTGTAAGAAGGAAAATATCTTCCTTAAAAACTTACTACAAATATTTATTGCGACACAAATTAGTGGAAATTGACCCCATGATTAAGGTTAGTTCCCCTAAAATTTCTAAGAAGTTGCCCAATTTCATTGAAGAAGATAAAATGAAAGATATTATGAGCAATATTATCGATGAAAATGACAATAAAAATGTGTTAGCTAACGATATCCTATTAACTTTGTACCACACAGGAATAAGATTAAGCGAATTGATAAACCTCGAGAAACGAAATATTGATTTAGCACACTCAACAATCAAAGTGTTGGGTAAGAGAAATAAAGAGAGGATAATTCCAATAACAGAAGAGTTATGTACTCTATTTGAGAATTATATTAATATAGAAACAGAAAGCCCATTTGTATTTAATACCCCTAAGAACCAGAAATTATATCCTAATTTTGTTTACCGCAGTGTAAAAGACTTATTAAGTCAACACAGCACCATTCGCAAAAAGAGTCCCCATGTATTGAGACACACTTTTGCAACGCATCTTCTAAACAATGGCAGTGATTTAAATGCAATTAAAGAATTGCTTGGTCACGCCAATCTTTCAGCCACACAAATTTATACGCATAATAGTGTGGAAAGGCTAAAAACAATTCACAAACAAGCACATCCAAAAGGAAGTAAAAAAAACCTTTAAAAAACAAGTTAAAGAACATGGAAATCCTATTTCAAAACACCAATTTTCGCGCAGATCAAAAATTATTAGATCTTATCACTCAAAAACTAACCAAATTGGAACATTATTATGATAAAATCATAGATGCTTCCGTTTATTTGAAGGTTCAGAAGTCCGAAGACAAAATAAATAAGGTATTGGAGATTAAATTAAACGTATTAAACAGCACATTATTCGTAGAAGAACACGATAAAACTTTTGAATGTGCTTTAGATAAAGCAGAAGATGCTTTAAAAACACAATTAATAAAATACAAGCAAAAATTGTACGGAGCCAATGCCTGAGAGGGTTTGCGACAATTTTAGCAAGGAATAAAAATCCAATTATTCCATTAATCAAGACAATCCACATTAGCCTCGGTGAAAATCGGGGCTAATGTTTTTAAATATTTTTCAAGAAACACTTTGAAATATCAATAATATTACCTTTTTTTGCAGTCCTTTTTACAGAAATCTAATAGACAAAAGTAAAAAAGATAGTTCTTTAACAAGCCACTTTAGCTCAGCTGGTAGAGCAACTGATTTGTAATCAGTAGGTCGTTGGTTCGATCCCGACAAGTGGCTCATTGAATGAATTTGGGAAGTTTCCAGAGTGGCTAAATGGGACAGACTGTAAATCTGTTGCTTCGGCTTCGGTGGTTCGAATCCACCACTTCCCACAAATTAAGAGAAAGAAAACAGTGTAGATAGAAGAAGAAGAAACTGTTTTCGATATGCGGGAGTAGCTCAGTTGGTAGAGCGACAGCCTTCCAAGCTGTAGGTCGCGGGTTCGAGCCTCGTCTCCCGCTCTTTATCGAGGGTTATCACTTAAACATGAAAACTTGCTCTCTCTTAAAAAAAACCGATTGCCAATGAAATTGTTATGATGACAGTTTTGTGAAGTGGTCAAAAGTTACCAGCCGTTGTAGCTCAGGGGTAGAGCACTTCCTTGGTAAGGAAGAGGCCAAGGGTTCAAATCCCTTCAATGGCTCAAAAGACTAGAAATAAAGAAATTTAAATAATAACAATAAACAAATCAAATTAATCATGGCAAAAGAAACATTTGACCGCTCTAAAGCCCACGTTAACATTGGCACTATTGGTCACGTTGACCACGGTAAAACAACATTAACTGCGGCTATCACTACAGTATTAGCTTCTAAAGGCCTAGCCGAAAAATCATCTTTTGAATCTATCGACTCAGCTCCAGAAGAAAAAGAAAGAGGTATTACAATTAATACTGCTCACGTAGAATACAATACAGATACAAGACACTATGCACACGTTGACTGTCCAGGTCACGCTGACTATGTTAAAAACATGGTAACTGGTGCTGCACAAATGGACGGAGCAATTCTAGTAGTTGCTGCAACTGATGGACCAATGCCACAAACTCGTGAGCACATTCTATTAGCTCGTCAGGTTGGTGTACCTCGTCTAGTTGTTTTCATGAACAAATGTGACATGGTTGACGATCCAGAATTATTAGACTTAGTTGAAATGGAAGTTCGTGAATTATTAAGCTTCTACAACTTTGATGGTGACAATACTCCAATCATCCGTGGTTCTGCTTTAGGTGGATTAAACGGCGAACCTACATGGGTTGAAAAAATCATGGAATTAATGAACGCTGTAGACAATTGGATTCCAATTCCTCCACGTTTGGTTGACCTTCCATTCTTGATGCCAGTAGAAGACGTATTCTCGATCACAGGTCGTGGTACTGTTGCTACAGGTCGTATCGAAAGAGGTGTTACTAACGTAGGTGATGCAGTTGATATCATTGGTTTAGGTGATGAGAAAATTTCATCAACTGTAACTGGTGTTGAAATGTTCCGTAAATTATTAGATAGAGGTGAAGCAGGTGACAACGCAGGTTTATTATTGCGTGGTATCGACAAAACCCAAATCAAAAGAGGTATGGTTATTTGTAAGCCAGGTTCTGTTACTCCTCACGCTAAATTCAAAGCTGAAGTTTACGTATTGAGTAAAGAAGAAGGTGGTCGTCATACTCCATTCTTTAACAAATACCGTCCACAATTCTACTTCCGTACCACGGACATCACTGGTGAGGTAACTTTACCAGAAGGTGTAGAAATGTGTATGCCTGGTGATAATATCACTGTTACTGTTCAATTGATCGCTCCAATCGCAATGGAAAAAACATTACGTTTTGCTATTCGTGAAGGTGGTAGAACCATCGGTGCTGGTCAAGTAACTGAAATTTTAGATTAATATTTTAAAACAATAAGGATGTTAGTCACCCTGGTCCTGAATCAGGGTGACTAATATTTTTACGAGAGTAGTTCAAGGGTAGAATAGAGGTCTCCAAAACCTTTGATGGGAGTTCGAATCTCTCCTCTCGTGCTAAAAAACATAGAAATGGAAAAATTAAGAAACATGTGGAATCATTCAGTAGATGAGTTACTTAACAAAGTAACTTGGCCTACATGGGATGAATTACGCGAAAGTGCGATTATCGTGTTAGTGGCTTCCCTTATCTTCGCTTTGTTGGTATGGGTGTTAGACTATGCGCTTGGAAATGGTCTTGACTTTTTTTATAGTTTGTTTAAATAATGGCAATGGAAGCAATCGACTTACAGTGGTATGTAGTTAGAGCGGTTTCCGGTCAGGAAAAAAAAGTTAAAGCTAACTTAGAAAGTGAGCTTATTAAAGCTAAACTAACTGATTATGTTCCGCAAATCCTTATCCCTATGGAAAAGGTTTACCAAATTAAAAATGGTAAAAAAATAGCTAAAGAAAGAAACTATTTCCCAGGTTATATATTAATTCAAGCAAAATTCCATGGTGAAGTTGCTGCTACAATTAAAGGTATCAATGGTGTTGTTGGATTTTTAGGTTCTAAAGATAATCCAGTTCCACTAAGACAAGCTGAGGTAAATAGAATTTTAGGTAATGCTGATGAAAATGGAGGAGTAGATGTTGAAACTACAGAACCATTCATCGTTGGTGAACCAATAAAAGTTACTGATGGTCCTTTCTCAGGATTCAGTGGCGTGATAGAAGAGGTTAACGAAGAGAAGAAAAAATTGAAAGTAATGGTTAAGATTTTCGGAAGAAGAACACCTTTGGAATTGAATTATAACCAAGTAGAAAAAGAATAACATATAAATAGCTATATCATGGCAAAAGAAATAACAGGATACGTAAAATTACAAGTAAAAGGCGGACAAGCAAATCCCGCACCTCCCATTGGACCTGCTCTGGGCTCAAAAGGTGTAAACATCATGGAATTTTGTAAACAATTTAACGCGCGTACACAGGACAGAATGGGTAAAGTATTACCAGTAGTTCTGACAGTGTTCTCCGATAAATCGTTCGAATTCATTATCAAAACCCCTCCAGTTGCTACTCAAATTATTGAGGCTACTAAAGCTGCTAAAGGTTCTGCTGAACCTAACAGAAAGAAAGTTGCTGAATTAACTTGGGATCAAGTAAAGCAAATTGCTGAAGACAAAATGCCAGATTTAAACTGTTTCAAAATTGAATCAGCTATGAATATGGTTGCTGGAACTGCAAGAAGTATGGGTGTAACAATCGCTGGAGATAAACCTTTTTAATTATTAGACAATGGCACTTACAAAAAACAGAAAGAAAGTTTTAGAAAAAATTGATAGTTCTAAAGTTTATACATTAGAAGAAGCTACAAAACTTATGAAGGATATTTCCTTCACCAAATTTGATTCATCGGTTGATATCGATGTTAAATTAGGTGTAGATCCTAAACAAGCTAGCCAAATGGTTAGAGGTGTAGCAACATTACCACATGGTACAGGTAAAACTGTTCGTGTATTGGTATTGTGTTCTCCTGATAAAGAAGCAGAAGCAAAAGCTGCTGGAGCCGACTACGTTGGTCTTGACGATTATATCGATAAGATTGCAAATGGTTGGTTAGACATCGACATTATCATTACCATGCCAGCTGTAATGGCGAAGCTTGGTAAGTTAGGAAAAATATTAGGCCCACGTAACTTAATGCCAAATCCAAAATCAGGAACTGTTACTCCTGATGTGGCAAAAGCCGTAACTGAAGTGAAAGCTGGTAAAATTGACTTTAAAGTTGATAAAACCGGTATCATTCACACATCAATCGGTAAAGTTAGCTTCCAACCTAATCAAATCGCAGAAAATGCTGTGGAAATCATGCAAACTTTAAGTAAATTGAAACCCTCTTCTTCCAAAGGGACGTATTTCAGAAGCGTTTACTTAAGTTCTACCATGAGTCCAGGTATCTGCATCGACATCAAATCAATTCCAGGAATTTAAATCACTTAAATGAACAGAGAAGAAAAAAACGCAGCAATTGCCGAATTAACTGAAAAATTCAAAAATGCTAATTGTTTGTATATCGCCGATACATCTAGTATCAGTGCTATAGATACAAATAATTTCAGACGTGAATTATTCAAAAACGACATTGAAATGCTGGTAGCCAAAAATACATTGATATTAAAGGCTATGAGAAATTCCGGTAAAGAATTCGGTGAATTAGAAGGTGCACTTAAAGGAACATCTGCTCTGTTATTCAGTGCTAATTTTAAAGCTCCAGCCCA
The DNA here is from genome assembly GCA_030158725.1 of Bacteroidia bacterium. Lineage (GTDB taxonomy): Bacteria > Bacteroidota > Bacteroidia > NS11-12g > UBA955 > JABMMZ01. Next base: position 60,536 of record JAOASJ010000036.1, on the reverse strand, counting down.
AGCCATTCTGAAATTCAGAAAGAAAGGCACTAAGCCAGCTCTAAAAGGTGCATATGTTGACAGCGCTGTATTTATTGGCGATGACCAATTAATAGCCTTGAGTAACTTGAAATCTAAAGAGGACTTAATCGGAGAAATTATGGGATTATTACAATCTCCTGCTAAAAACGTTATTTCAGCGTTGCAGAGCGGTGGTGGCAAAATTGCCGGTATCGTTAAAACATTATCAGAAAGAAATTAAAAACAATTTAAAAAAAAACAATTAAGAAAAATGGCTGACTTAAAAGCATTTGCTGAACAATTGGTTAATCTTACCGTTAAAGAGGTAAACGAATTAGCCCAAATTTTGAAAGATGAATATGGTATTGAACCTGCTGCTGCTGCTGTTGCTGTAGCTGCTCCAGCTGCTGCTGGTGCTGGCGAAGCTGCTGCTGCTCAAACAGAATTCACCGTAATCCTTAAAAACGCTGGTCCTAACAAATTAAACGTAGTTAAAGTTGTTAAAGACTTAACCGGACTTGGCTTGAAAGAAGCAAAAGACTTGGTAGACGGAGCTCCAAAACCTGTAAAAGAAAACATTGCTAAAGACGAAGCTGAAGCATTGAAAGCTAAACTTACAGAAACTGGTGCTGAAGTTGAGATCAAGTAATTCAATATTTAGCTCTATTTAACTCCAATAGACCCACTGTAACCGATGGGTCTATTGGTGTTTTTGTTTTTTTATAAAAATCGGTTTAATCAACACAAAATTTAATATTTTACAAAATTGGCAACAAAAGTAAAACAACCAAAAAGAATCAATTTCGCATCTATCGATAAAGTTATTGATTATCCGGATTTCCTTGACGTGCAATTGCAATCTTTTAAAGAGTTCTTTCAACTGGAAACCCACGTTGATAAAAGAACTGATGAAGGTCTCTTCAAGGTTTTTCAGGAAAATTTCCCAATAAACGACACCAGAAACATTTTCAACCTCGAATTTTTAGACTATTTTGTTGACCCACCTCGATACGACATTACTGAATGTATCGAAAGAGGCCTCACTTATTCTGTGCCTCTTAAAGCCAAACTAAAACTTTCTTGTAACGATCCAGAACACGAAGATTTTGAAACCATCGTTCAAGACGTTTACTTAGGTACTATTCCTTACATGACTCCAAGCGGTACCTTTGTTATCAATGGTGCTGAAAGAGTTATTGTATCTCAATTACACCGTTCACCTGGTGTATTCTTTGGTCAATCGTACCACACCAATGGAACTAAATTGTATTCAGCCCGTGTAATTCCTTTCAAAGGTTCATGGATTGAATTCGCTACAGACGTTAACAACGTTATGTATGCATATATCGACCGTAAAAAGAAATTCCCTGTTACTACTTTATTAAGAGCAATCGGTTTTGAGTCTGATAAAGACATCTTAAACATTTTTGGTCTAGCTGAAGAAGTAAAGGTTTCTAAAACCGGTCTTAAAAAATATGTAGGTAGAAAACTATCTGCAAGGGTATTACGCACCTGGGTTGAAGACTTTGTCGATGAAGATACCGGTGAGGTTGTATCAATTGAACGTAACGAAGTAATTATCGAACGTGATACCATCCTTGAAGCTTCTCACATTGATGAAATCGTTGAAGCTGGTGTTAAAACCATTATCTTAAATAAAGAAGAAGAAGGTAAAAATGATTTCACAATCATTTATAACACCTTACAAAAAGATACTTCTAACAATGGTAAAGAGGCTGTTGAGCATATTTACCGTCAATTGAGGAACACTGATCCACCAGATGAAGAAACAGCTCGTGGTATCATTGAAAGATTGTTCTTCTCCGATAAACGTTATGATTTAGGTGAAGTTGGTCGTTATAGAATCAACAAAAAACTAAACCTTAGCACTGGAATGGAAGTGAAAGTTTTAACTAATGAAGACATTATTAAAATCATCACTTACCTAATTGAACTAAGTAATAGCCGTTCTGAAGTGGATGATATTGACCACTTAAGTAACAGACGTGTTAGAACAGTTGGTGAGCAATTGTACGCTCAATTTGGTGTTGGTTTAGCCCGTATGGCTAGAACCATTCGCGAAAAAATGAACATTCGTGACAATGAAGTATTTACGCCAACTGATTTGATCAACGCGCGTTCATTATCTTCTGTTATTAATTCATTCTTCGGAACCAACCAATTATCTCAGTTCATGGACCAAACAAATCCATTGGCTGAAATAACCCACAAAAGAAGAATGTCTGCACTTGGACCAGGTGGTCTTTCTCGTGAAAGAGCTGGTTTCGAGGTGCGTGACGTACACTATACGCACTATGGTCGTCTTTGTACGATTGAAACTCCAGAGGGTCCAAACATTGGTTTGATCTCTTCTCTGTGTGTGCATGCTAAAATTAACAGTATGGGATTCATTGAAACTCCATATAGACCAGTTGAAAATGGCCGTGTGAATTTTGCAAAACCTGTAGTATATCTAAGTGCTGAAGAGGAAGATGGAAAAATCATCGCTCAATGTAATGTAGATATTAACGAAAAAGGTGAATTCAATGAAAAAGAAATCAAAGCGCGTTTTGAAGGTGATTTCCCTCTTGTAGAAGCAGAGAAATTAAATTTCATGGACGTTGCTCCAAACCAAATCGTTTCAATTGCAGCATCTTTAATTCCGTTCCTAGAGCATGATGACGCGAACAGAGCCTTGATGGGATCTAACATGCAACGTCAAGCAGTTCCACTTCTTAGACCTGAATCTCCAATTGTTGGTACTGGTTTAGAAGAAAGAGTTGCAAGAGATTCTAGAGCTTTAGTAATGGCTGAAGGTGATGGTGTAGTTGATTATGTTGATGCAAATGAAATTAAAATTCGTTACGACTTTACTGCCGATGACGAGTTGTTAAACTTTGCTAGCAATGTAAAAACGTATGCTTTAACTAAATTCTTAAGAACCAACCAAAGTACTTGTATTAACCTTAGACCTATTGTTAGCAAAGGTCAAAGAGTTAGTAAAGGTGAAGTTCTTTGTGAAGGTTATGCAACACAAGACGGTGAATTGGCAATCGGAAGAAACTTAAAAGTAGCTTTCATGCCATGGCAAGGTTACAACTTTGAGGATGCGATTGTAATCTCAGAAAAGGTTGTAAGCGACGACTGGTATACTTCAATTCACGTAGATGAATTCGAATTAGAAGTTCGTGATACAAAACGTGGTGAGGAAGAATTAACCAATGATATCCCTAACGTAAGTGAAGAAGCAACAAGAAACTTAGATGAAAATGGTCTAATCAGAATTGGTGCTGAATTAAAAGAAGGTGATATCATTATTGGTAAAATTACACCTAAAGGTGAAACTGAACCTTCTCCAGAAGAAAAATTGTTAAGAGCGATTTTTGGAGATAAAGCAGGTGATGTGAAAGATGCTTCATTGAAAGCGCCGCCATCAACTGAAGGTATCGTAATTGATAAAAAATTATTCACCAAAACCAAAAAAGAAAAAGGGGCTAAAACTGAGGAAAAAGCTAAATTAGCTAAAAACGAAGTTGAATACAGAAAGAACAAAGAAAAATTAATTGAAATATTAGTTCAAAAATTATTCAAAGTTCTGAATGGTAAAACCTCTGCAGGTGTTAAAGCAGTATATGGTGATGATATGATTCCTAAAGGAACCAAATTCACACTTAAGAACCTTTCATCTGTTGATTACGATAATGTAAACTTTGGAAATTGGACTTCTGATGCTGATAAAAATGTTCAAGTTAATACCATACTTAAAAACTTTAAGTCTCAATTAACTGAAATATATGCAGCATTTAGACGTGAATATTATGCAATAACTGTTGGTGATGAATTACCAACTGGTATTTTGAAAATGGCTAAAGTTTATGTTGCTGTAAAACGTAAATTGAAAGTAGGTGATAAAATGGCGGGAAGACACGGTAACAAAGGTATTGTTGCCCGTATTGTTCGCGCTGAAGACATGCCTTTCCTAGAAGATGGAACTCCAGTAGATATCGTATTGAATCCACTTGGTGTACCTTCAAGGATGAACTTGGGTCAGATTTATGAAACCGTATTGGGATGGGCTGGAAAAGAGCTAGGTTTGAAATTCGCTACGCCAATTTTTGATGGTGCAACTCCAGCTCAAATTGATGAGTACACTAAACAAGCCAATATTCCAATCAATGGTCAAGTATTCTTGTATGATGGATTAACAGGTGAGCGTTTCCACCAACCAACTACTGTAGGTATAATTTATATGCTTAAATTAGGTCACATGGTTGATGATAAGATGCACGCCCGTTCAATCGGACCATACTCAATGATTACCCAACAGCCTCTAGGTGGTAAAGCACAATTTGGTGGTCAACGTTTTGGTGAGATGGAGGTTTGGGCACTTGAAGCATTCGGTGCAGCAAATATCTTAAGAGAGATCTTAACCATTAAGTCAGACGATATCATGGGTCGTGCGAAAACTTATGAAGCAATTGTTAAAGGTGATAACATTACCCAAATCGGTATTCCAGAATCATTCAATGTATTGATTCATGAATTAAGAGGTTTAGGTATAGAAATGACCTTTGAAGAATAGGCTAAAATTTACATTCACAAAAAAAAAGCAGTACATTAATGTCAACGATTAAAAAGAATCAAAAGATAAAAAGCAATTTCACCAAAATCCGTATTGGTCTTGCTTCTCCTGAAAGTATTTTACAAAAATCTTTTGGTGAAGTAATCAAACCGGAAACCATCAACTACCGTAGTTATAAACCTGAAATGGGCGGATTATTCTGTGAAAGAATTTTCGGACCAATTAAAGACTACGAATGTCATTGCGGTAAATACAAACGTATCCGTTACAAAGGAATCGTTTGTGACCGTTGTGGTGTTGAAGTAACTGAGAAAAAAGTGAGACGCGAAAGAATGGGACACATCAATTTAGTTGTGCCTGTTGCTCACATTTGGTATTTCCGTTCATTGCCAAACAAAATTGGCTATTTATTGGGACTATCAAGTAAAAAATTAGACTTAGTTGTTTACTATGAAAGATACATTGTAATTCAAAGTGGTGAATACGAAGGAATCAATAGATTAGATTTGTTATCTGAAGAAGAATATTTAGATATTTTAGATAAACTTCCAAAAGAAAATCAATACCTAGATGATTCAGATCCTAAAAAGTTTGTAGCCAAAATGGGTGCAGAAGCTTTATGGGAACTATTAACCAATATTGATTTAGATGGTTTGAGCTACAGTTTGAGAAACCAAGCTGCAACTGAAACATCTCAACAACGTAAAGCAGAAGCTTTAAAGCGTCTAAAAGTTATAGAAAGTTTCCGCTCTGCAAACAGAGAAGGTAATGTTAACCGTCCAGAGTGGATGATTATGCGCATGCTTCCAGTAATTCCACCAGAATTACGTCCTTTAGTTCCTCTAGAGGGTGGTCGTTTTGCAACATCTGACTTGAACGATTTATACCGTCGTGTTATTATAAGAAACAACCGTTTGAAGCGTTTAATGGAAATTAAAGCTCCTGAGGTAATCTTACGTAACGAAAAAAGGATGTTACAAGAGTCAGTTGACTCATTATTAGATAACACCAGAAGATCAAGTGCTGTTAAATCTGATGGTAACAGACCTTTGAAATCTTTAAGTGATATGCTTAAAGGTAAACAAGGACGTTTCCGTTTAAATTTATTAGGTAAACGTGTTGACTATTCAGGTCGTTCTGTAATTGTTGTTGGTCCTAAACTTAAATTAAGTGAGTGCGGATTACCAAAAGCAATGGCTGCTGAATTATTCAAACCATTTATCATTAGAAAACTGATTGAAAGAGGTGTTGTTAAAACAGTTAAATCAGCTAAGAAAATTGTAGATAAAAAAGAACCAGTTATTTGGGAAATTCTTGAAAATATTTTGAAAGGTCACCCTGTACTCCTAAACCGTGCTCCAACATTGCACAGATTGGGTATACAAGCTTTCCAACCAAAATTAATTGAAGGAAAAGCAATCCAATTACACCCATTAACTTGTACTGGTTTTAACGCTGACTTTGACGGTGACCAGATGGCTGTGCACGTTCCACTTGGAAACGCAGCAATATTGGAAGCCCAATTGTTAATGTTAGCTCCACACAATATCTTGAATCCTGCAAACGGTTCTCCGATTACAGTTCCTTCTCAAGACATGGTGCTTGGTTTATACTATATTACCAAAGGAAGAAAAAATACACCTCAAAAATTAGTAAAAGGTGAAGGTATTACTTTCTACTCTCCAGAAGAAGTAATTATCGCCCTTAACGAAGGAAAAGCTGATTTACATGCGCACATCAAATGTAAATTGTTAGATAAAGATGGCAACGGTGGTTTCTCTTATCAAATAATTGAAACAACAGTTGGTCGTGTATTGTTTAACCAAGTTGTTCCTGAAGGTGTTGGTTACATTAACCAATTATTGACCAAGAAGTCTCTACGTGATATCATCAGCAATTTCGTGAAAGTTGTTGGAGTTGCTAGAACTTCTAAATTCTTGGATGATATTAAAGACTTAGGTTTCCACTATGCATTTAAAGGTGGTTTATCATTTAACTTGAATTATGTTCAAATTCCTGATGCTAAAGAAAAATTAATCGATAAAGCTAGAGCTGAAGTAGAAGAAATTAAATTCAACTACGAGAATGGTTTCATCACAAACAACGAGCGTTATAACCAAGTAATCGATATTTGGACTAGAATTAACTCTCAAGTAGGTGAAATTCTTCTAAAAGAATTGGCAGAAAACGATCAAGGATTCAATCCAATTTACATGATGCTTGACTCTGGTGCGAGGGGTTCTAAAGAACAAATCCGTCAGTTAGGTGGAATGAGGGGATTGATGGCGAAACCACAAAAGAATATTGGTGGTGGAGTAGGTGAGATCATTGAAAATCCAATTTTATCAAACTTTAAAGAAGGTCTATCAGTATTAGAATATTTCATTTCTACACACGGTGCGCGTAAAGGTCTTGCGGATACAGCGTTAAAAACTGCGGATGCGGGTTATTTGACCAGAAGATTGCATGACGTAGCACAAGATGTTATTATCACAGAATTTGATTGCGATACCTTAAGAGGATTATCTCTATCAGCTTTGAAAGATAATGATGATGTTGTAGAAAGTTTATACGAACGTATACTTGGTAGAACTGGTTTATACGATACTTACCATCCTGAAACTGGTGCTTTAATTGTAAATGCAGGTGCTGAAATAACAGAAGAAGTTGCAAAAGAAATTGAAGATGCTGGTATTGAAGAAATGGAAATTCGTTCAGTATTGACTTGTGAAACCAAAAGTGGTGTATGTTCTAAATGCTATGGTCGCAACTTGACCAATGGTAGAATGGTTCAAATAGGTGAAGCTGTTGGTGTAATCGCTGCACAGTCTATCGGTGAACCTGGTACACAGTTGACACTTCGTACCTTCCACGTGGGTGGTACTGCATCAAGTATCGCTGCTGAATCTCAAATCGTTTCTAGATTTGATGGTATTGTAAGTTTCGATGAACTTAAAACTGTTACAACTGAGAAAGTTGACGATGCTTCAGGTGATGCTCAAAAAGTTGAGTTAAACTTAAGCCGTAGCGCAGAATTAAGAATATTAGATCCTAAAAACAAAAACATCTTAATCACTTTTGTTGTTCCTTATGGTTCATTTGTTTACCTTAAAGAAGGTGATAAAGTGAAAAAAGGTGACTTGATCTGTGCATGGGATCCATACAACGCAGTTATCCTATCTGATTTAGCGGGTAAAATTCAATATGAAAACATTATTGATGGTATCACTTTCAGAGAAGAGAATGACGAAGTAACAGGTTATGGTGAAAAAGTTATTATCGAAACTAAAGATAAAACCAAATCTCCTTCAATCAAAATCATTGGAAAAGATAAAACTGTTCTAAAAGAAATCAACTTACCAGTAGGTGCCCACATCTCTGTTAATGATGGTAAAGCAATTAGCGCAGGTGATATTATCGCTAAAATTCCAAGATCAGCTCGTGGAACTCGAGATATCACAGGTGGTCTTCCACGTGTAACTGAGTTATTCGAGGCTAGAAATCCTTCAAACCCAGCAACAGTTTCTGAAATTGATGGTGTTGTGACTTATGGTGGTATCAAACGTGGTAACAGAGAAATTACTGTTACTAGTAAAGATGGTGAGTTAAAGCATTATATGATTCCATTGTCTAAACATATTTTTGTTCAAGACAACGATTATATTAAAGCTGGTGCTCCTTTATCTGATGGTGCAATCACACCTCAAGATATCTTGAGAATTCAAGGTCCAACTGCTGTTCAAAGATATATTTTGAACGGAATTCAAGAAGTTTACCGTTTACAAGGTGTAAAAATCAACGATAAACATATTGAAATCATTGTTAGACAAATGATGCAAAAAATGATCATTGAGCAACCAGGTGATACCCAATTCCTAGAAAACGAAATCGTTGAGAAAAGAGAATTGTTCGAAGAGAACGATTGGATTTTTGATAGAAAAGTAGTTCTAGATGCTGGAGATTCAGATAAACTAAAAGTTGGTCAAATCGTTTCATTACGTGAATTAAGAGAAGAAAATAGCTCATTAAAACGTCAAGATAAAACGCAAGTGTTGGTTAGAGATGCCGTAACTGCTACAGCTGATGCTGTATTACAAGGTATCACTAGAGCATCATTGGCAACTAGAAGTTTCATGAGTGCTGCATCTTTCCAAGAAACAACTAAAGTATTAAACGAAGCTGCAATCGCAGGTAAAGTTGACTTTATGCGTGGACTAAAAGAAAACGTAATTGTTGGTCATTTAATTCCTGCTGGTACTGGTATGCGTGCATACGACAATATCGTTGTAGGAAGTAAAGAAGAATTTGAACGCTTAATGGCTTCTAAAGAAGAAGGTGAAGTAGCAAGTTCTAACTAATATTTATAAAATAATCAAAAAGCCTCAACATTATTGTTGGGGCTTTTTTTTTGATTTAATTTTAAATCAATGACTTATAATAAAACTAATATTTCATGTCATTTTTGATGTTAAATTTCAATGAACTTATTGTATTTTTGAATAAAATTATGTTGAAGACACAAAGTAAGGTTATAAAGTCAATTCAAATGTTAGATGGTAACATTTGTGAAGTTATTTTTAAAGATAAGGTTAAAATTGAACTAGAAGACATGAGAGAATCATTCGAATTAGTCAATACATTTACCAACCATATGCCTGTAAAGAAACTAGTTATTACTGGCGCGAATACTGAAATCACAAAAGAAGCTAGACTTTTTGGTCACGAAGCAAGTTTAAAAGTAAAACACAATGTAATTGCTGAAGCAATTATAGTTCATTCTCTATATCAAAAAATGGTAATAAATTTCTATTCTAAATTTATTAAAGACAATTATCCAACTAGTTTTTTTGTTGATATTGAAAAAGCCAAAGAATGGCTTAAAAGTATCCCTAATTGATAGGACAATGTTTGGTAATGAAGTGAAATCAAACTATTTTCGCATCATTAATTAATATGGCAACAGCATCAGATTTATCAGTAGGACAATTTATTCGTCATAACGGAGAATTGGTACAAATTATCGAATACATTCACCGTACTCCAGGTAACTTAAGAGCATTTTATCAAGGTAAAATGAAAAATGTTAAAACTGGAAAATCAGTTGAAAACAGATTTAACCCTGGTGAAAAAGTAGATATCGTAAGAGTTGAAGTAAGAGAATTAGCCTACCTTTACAAAGAAGGTGATTCTTTAGTTTGCATGGACAATGAGTCTTTTGAGCAATACAATATTTCAGAAACTTACTTCGGAGATGCTGCACCTTTCATGACTGAAGGTATGACAGTATTAGTTTCATTCGAAGAAGGCGATAATCCAATTGGCGGAACTCCTCCAACCCACGTTGAGTTAGAAGTAACTTATACTGAACCAGGTGTGAGAGGTGATACTGCAACCAATACACTTAAACCAGCAACAGTTTCAACTGGAGCATCTTTAATGGTGCCTCTTTTTGTTGATATGGGTGATAAAATTAAAATTGATTTACGTACCATTCAATACGTAGAAAGAGTAAAATAATTCAATACAAAAACATTCTTAAAATGACTGAATAAAAATTTTATTCAGTTATTTTATTTTATAAATAATCTGCACATATTTTGAAACAAGTTTTTAATACAGAAAACAACTTTTTAGGCATTGAAGATTCAACGCTTTATAACTATGAAACTAGTAAAGTTGTAATACAATCGGCTCCTTACGAATATACTTCTTCTTACCTTCAGGGTAGTGATTTAGGACCTTCTGCAATAATAGAGGCAAGCCATTTTGTTGAGTTTTTTGACGAAGAAACTGCCCAAGAGGCATACAAAAAAGTAGGTATCGCAACCATGCATCCTATGAATTTTGAAGGCAAATACAATCAAGATGCCATCGCTTTAATTGAAGCTGAAACGCTAGAACATCTTAACAACAACAAATTTGTTATCTCTCTGGGTGCTGAACACACAGTAAGTTTAGGTTTTGTAAAAGCATTTCAAAAAAAGTTTGATAGTTTCTCTGTATTGCAAATCGATGCACACAGTGACTTAAGATCTTCTTACCATGACAATCCTTATTCTCACGCCAGCGTTTTGGCTAGAATTCACGATTTAAATGTTCCGATTTGTCAAGTTGGTATTCGTGCACAATGCAAAGAAGAATATGACTTAATACAATCTTCTGACAATATCAATACTTGGTACGCCCATATGATTCAAGAAGATGATAAATGGATGGATGATTGCATTGCTAAACTAAACGATAAAGTATATGTAACCATTGATGCGGATGGTTTTGATCCCTCGGTTATGCCTGCGGTAGGCACTGCTGAACCAGGTGGCTTAATGTGGCACCAAGGTTTGAAGTTTCTAAAAAAGGTAGCAGAGAAAAGACAAATTATCGGATTTGATATTGTAGAATGTGCGCCCAAAGAAGGTGAGATTTTAACACAATTTAATTTGGCAAAACTATTATATAAATTACTGGGTTACTGTTGTCATTACAATAAAATATAATAATGAAAGTATATTTTGATCACGCTGCTACAACTCCTCTTGATAATGAGGTATTTGAAGCTATGTTGCCAGTTTTGAAAAATGATTTTGGCAATCCATCATCTTCGCATGCCTTTGGTCGTAAAGTTAAAGCACATCTTGAAGTTAGTAGAAAGACAATTGCAAAATTATTGAATGTAAGTCCAGCTGAAATTATATTTACTTCTGGTGGAACTGAAGCGGATAATATGGCAATCAGAGGTAGTGTAGAATTATTGAATGTAAAAAACATTATCACCTCTCCAATAGAGCATCACGCTGTTCTTCATACCATTGAAGAGTTGGCCCATGCCAATAAAGTTAACATGCATTTGGTTGAGCTATTGCCCAATGGACATATTAACTTAAATCATTTAGAGTCTTTGTTAAAATCAAATTCAGATGTTTTGGTTTCATTGATGCATGGAAATAATGAAGTAGGGAATCTTCTTGACATAGAAAAAGTTAGTCAATTGTGCAGACAATACAACGCACTTTTTCATTGTGATACAGTTCAAACCATGTCTCATTATCATTTCGATTTTCAAAAAATTGATTTAGATTTTGCCGTAGGTGCAGCACACAAATTTAACGGTCCTAAAGGTGTTGGTTTTTTATACCACAACAAAAGAAACCGTGTGAAACCACTCATTACCGGTGGGTCTCAAGAACGCGAACTTAGAGCAGGTACTGAGAATGTATACGGTATAGTTGGTTTGGCCAAAGCAATGGAAATTTCTTACCGCGACTTAGATAAAAAACAAAAACATATTTCATCTATTAAAAAGTATTTTATTGATAGAATAAAGTCTGACTTTCCTAAAATAAAATTCAATGGTGACCCTGAAGGTTCTAGTTTGTATACGGTTTTAAGTTTAGCCTTCCCACCTGAATTAGCTACTGATATTTTGCTGTTTAGTTTTGACTTAAATGGCATCGCTGTTTCTGGTGGTAGTGCATGTAGCGCTGGTAGCAATACCGGTTCTCACGTTATTAGAGCAATTGGAAATAATTTAGACCATGCACCAGTGAGATTTTCTTTCGGAAAATCGAATACTTTTGAAGAAGCAGATTATGCTTTGAATTATATTAAGCAAATGTTTGAAAATGTAAAAGCTTAACATTGACTAAGAAGATAAATATAGCAATTGATGGATACTCAAGTTGCGGTAAAGGCACCTTGGCTAAAGTATTAGCAAAATCACTTAATTATATTTTTATCGATACTGGAGCAATGTACCGAGCTGTAACTTATGCAATGATTCAAAAGGGTATAGGGCTTGATAATCTTGTTGAACTTGAAAAACTTTTACCTAGTTTAAGCATTACTTTCAAACATATTCCTGAAGATGATTTTTACCACACTTTTTTAAACGGTAATGATATTGAAAACGAAATCAGAAGTATGGCTGTTTCTAATTTGGTTAGCCCGGTAAGCAAGATTCAAATTGTACGCGATTTTTTAGTTAAACAACAACAAGAGATTGGATTGAATAAAGGGGTTGTTATGGATGGGAGAGATATTGGTACTGTGGTCTTTCCAAACGCTGAACTGAAAATTTTCATGACAGCTAAAGCTGAAATTAGAGCCCAAAGAAGACTAAATGAATTGAAAGAAAATGGAAATCTTTCTATTACATATGAAGAGGTATTGAAAAATTTAAATGACCGCGACTACAGTGATTCAAATAGATCCAATAGTCCTTTGTTAAAGGCTGAAGATGCTATTGTAATTGATAACTCAGAACTTAGTAAGGCTGAACAAAATGAACTTGCCTTGTCATTTGCACACAAAGCTATTGGAAAAGCTTAGGTTATAGTTTTCTATACCTTTTTACATAATACGTTTTGTTGCTCTTTTCTTTACGTATAATCAAACCTATATTTTTCGCAAAAAAGATTTCTTTGTATTTGATGTTGTTGTATAATTTTACACGAATAACATCTGTGAAGGTTGTAGAATTTATTTGATAAGTTGGATATTGAAAAACTGAATCACCACTTCCTGAGCCTGGGGTAAACTTACCACCTAAATTAAAAATAATTGGCCCAATAACAGTTGAATCATTCTTTTTGGTAATCAATGCAATTTGGTCTTTAAATTGAGTGCCTCCAGATTGACAACGCATAGTCAATGTAGGTTGATTAGGAGAGTTTAAATCATAAAATATAAATTCACTGTTTTCAATATCTGGATTCGACCTGCCATTGGTATAATTGCTTGAGGTATATTCTATGTTGATATTTGTGTCGCTTGCTTCAGTGAAAATAAATTTTGAATTGTCTCTTACCTCAAAATATGCTTTTGTATATGAATCTAAGTCATGTTGCTCTTGGTCTTGCGGTTTACAAGAAACAAAAAAACTTATACCAATAATATTCAAAATAAAATAGTTGATTGCTTTCATTTAATAGTGCAAATTTGAGGAATTAATTTGAATGATTAAAATTACAGATAATCAAAGGGTATATGAAAGCAAGAATTAAATCGTTAGCAAAGGAAATAAAATCAGAGATAATTGGCGTCAGACATAGTATTCACAGCAATCCTGAGTTGTCTTTCCAAGAAGAAAACACAGCAATATTGGTGGAAAACTATTTGCAAAATCTAGGACTTGAAACGCATAGAATTTCTGGAACTGGTGTTTGGGCTATGATAAATGGTGAATTAGGTGAGGGCAAAACTATTGCTTTAAGAGCAGATTTGGATGCTTTGCCAATTCAAGAATTAAGCGATAAATCTTATGCATCTAAGAATCCAGGAGTCATGCATGCGTGTGGCCACGATGTGCATGCAAGTTCTTTGCTTGGTGCTGCTAAAATCTTGTGCAGTCTAAAATCAGAATTTAAAGGATCTATTAAGTTGGTGTTTCAACCTGGGGAAGAGAAACTACCTGGTGGTGCTAGTTTGTTAATTAAAGAAGGCATACTAAATAACCCTAAGGTGGATGCAATCATCGGCCAACATGTAATGCCTTTTATTAATACAGGAAATGTTGGTTTCAGAAAGGGCCTATATATGGCAAGTACCGATGAAATTTATATAACTATAAATGGAAAAGGTGGCCATGGTGCTATGCCGCATCTTTGTGTAGATCCAGTTGCTACAGCTGCTCAAGTTATTGTTTCATTGCAACAAATAGTAAGCAGAAAGGCTAAACCCATCTTGCCAACAGTATTAAGTTTTGGCAAAATTAACTCAAATGGAGGTGCTACAAACGTAATCCCGAATTCAGTCTCATTTGAAGGCACTTTAAGGACCTTGGATGAACAATGGAGGGCAGAAGTTAAGGATCTTATTAAAACGCTTGTTAAAAGCACCGCAGAAGCTTTTGGTGCAACTGCTGATGTGAGAATAGAGAACGGTTATCCTTATTTGAAAAATGATGAAAGTTTGACCAGCAAATTATGGGGTTTTGCCAACCAATATATGGGTGAAGAGCATGTTGAAGAATTGGACATTTGGATGGCAGCTGAAGATTTCGCGTACTATAGCCAAGAAGTGCCAGCTTGTTTTTACCGACTCGGTACCAGAAATGAGCAAAAAGGAATAACCTCAGCTGTTCACACAAATACATTTGATATTGACGAAGATGCCATAGAAGATGGTTGTGGTTTAATGGCATTTCTTGCGTACTCTGCCTTGCAAGAATAACTAATAAATTATCGTAAGGCTTTATTTATGAAGCTATTGTCATACTTTAGTCATGTTATGAACATAAAAATGTCATTTTGTGTTTTACATGGATTACATTTCTTTAACTTGTACGAACTTTGAATCAATAAAATACCATGCTTATGAATATTTATACTAAAACACGCTTCTCTTTGCTCTCTTTATTGGTTTTTGTTGGAAATGTATTTGCCGACTCAACGCCTCCTGTAATTACTTTGAATAATGGTAGATATCAGCAAGTGCAGATAGCTAGTGTTTTTGTTTTAAACGAACCTAAATCTGTTTCAGATAATCAAACGGATGTAGTTGATATTGTAGTTCGTAAAACATGGGGCAATAACGGCTCAGTAAACGCATTAGTAAGAGCCACCTATACATTGTTCATTGAAGCCGAAGACACTAGTGGAAATATTGCCTATGATACAGTTTATTTTAATGTAGATGATTATATACCTCCGACAATAAATTTAAATACACCTGACCAAATATGTACTGAATTTGGTAAACCGTATAACCGTGTCCAACCTACGGTAACAGATAATTTTTATTCAAGTAATAATATTAGTCTTGTCTTGCAATCTTCTGACGTAAATACAAATGTCATTGGGTTTTACACAGATGAATATGAAGCAACTGATGCCTCAGGAAATAAAACAAGGAAAATTAGAATTGTTCAAGTCAAAGTAGGATGCAATACCTCAAATATTAATAATACTTTTTCAACATTGAATGTGTCGGTTTATCCCAATCCAAGCAGTTCTTATTTGAATTTTAGTAGCAATTATTTTATGAATGATGCGGTGATATCAATTGTCGATGTAAATGGTAAGGTAATTAATGAAATTCCTTTTTCAGAAACCATTGATGTTTCAAACATTCCAAATGGCATATACTGCTTGAAAATTGCTTCTAATACGATAAACTATCAAACCTATATTGACATTAACCACAATTAAAATTTTATAGCGATTTAAAAAATGTCTTCTATTTTGAAGGCATTTTTTTTTGATTAATATTCTTTAATTTGTCCTAAATTTAAGTATTTAGTTTACAACTGTACATAATTATTGTTTTTCTTTTGCATTCCATTTTAGCTTTAAACTATAACTTTGCAATCAATGAAATCTATTGCAATAATTACCGGAGGAAAGTCACCTGAACACGATGTAGCTATCGTTTCTTCAAGAAATATTTATAAAGCACTTGACCATACTAAATTTCACATCAGTGTTATTGGGATTTCAAGAAAAGGTGAATGGTTTCACTTGCCTGAAGAAACCTTATTTGAAGAAGGAATAGAAATCGGTGCATCAGAACAACATTTTCCCCTTTGCTTATTGCCTTTTGATGATCAACCAATAAGACATAAGGACAATATTGACATTGCATTATCTGTAGATGTGTTTTTTCCTATAGCACATGGTGTTTATGGTGAAGACGGTATGCTGCAAGGTGTGCTTGAATATTTAAATCGACCTTATGTTGGTCCAGGTGTGCTAGGTTCGTCTATTGGAATGGATAAAGATGTGACCAAATTGCTTTTACAGCAAAATGGTATTCTTGTAACGCCATGGCAAACCTATTTTAAAGGTGATGAAATCAATTTTCAAGAACTGGAAAAACTTGGTTATCCGTTGTTCGTGAAACCTGCAAACATGGGAAGTGGTGTAGGTGTTGAAAAGGCTAGTAATATTGATGAATTAAAAAAGGCAATCAATATCGCTTTCGATTATGATATTAAGATTTTAATTGAAAAAGGAATTTCTGGTAGAGAAGTTGAAACTGCTGTATTAGGTAACTTAAAACCTGAAGCAAGTGGAGTAGGGGAAATCGTTGTAAATAGCGGCTTCTATACCTATGAAAACAAATATGTAAACAACGAAACCAAAGTAATTATTCCTGCAGAAAACATGACAGATAACACGGTACAGTTAATTCGCAAAACTGCGTTAAAAGCCTATAGATGTTTGCAATTAGAGGGCTTGAGTCGTGTTGACTTCTTTTATGTTAATGACAATGAGTTTTATCTTAACGAGGTTAATACGCTACCTGGTTTTACTAATATTAGTATGTATCCTAAATTATGGGAAGCTTCTGGATTGGCGTATTCAGACTTGCTCACTAAACTAATTGCGATAGCTGAAGAAAGATTTAATCTAAGGAATGATTTAAGAAGGGAGAGATAGAAATATCTACCAAGTGTGGTCAACAATGATCTTCCAATTCTTGTCTTCTTTTTTAAACAACAAAGAGAAAAAACCGCCCGCATTATTGGTGCCAGTAATTTTCCATTGCCCCGTTACATTGGCTATCTTGTCGTTTCCTGATATCTCTGAGAACACTAAAGAGTCAAAACTCAAATGTCCCATTTTTTCAATGCTGTTGTAGTGTTTCAAGTAATTTGATTCTACAGATTTGTAACCGTAGCGAACGCCATTTTTCCCAATGAATCTCAATGAGTCAGAGTTCCAATAGCCTTTCATAAAAGTTCTGATATCTCCTTTGTTCCAAGCACTAACTTGGCTGTCCAAAACCACTTTAATATCTTTATAATCTGTAGCGCTTAAATTGGATTTTTGCTTTTCGTTGCAAGCAAATGTAAACAGGAGAAATAAAGCTATTGAAATCAACCTCATACTGCCAATGCAATAATTTCTTTGCAAACCACACTAGCGGTTTCAATTGCACCATGAACAGTGCCGCTGTTTTTGTTGGTGTTGCAGGCCTCACCTGCGAAGAATATTTTAGAATTAACAGATTTAGCTAATTCTTTTCTGGTTTCAGCTTCTCCGCCTAGTTTGTGGTAAGAAAAAGCACCTTTAATAAAAGGTTCTTTACTCCAATTCTTTACATGACAAGAAACCAAAGAATCTGATGCTGAAGTGCCAATATACATTGCCCATTCATTTTGAATTAAAGTCATAATTTCTGATTCACGCATTGAATACAATTCGTTCTCAGCATAAGCGCCCATGACAGTTGCAGTAAGTATGTATGAATTGTTTGCAGGGTCTTCACTCACCACTTCATATTTGCCAATTTTACCTTTGGTGTAAATTGACTTAGAATCTTCATGCCAAAATTTTCTATTGGTTTTAATAGCAATCTTAACAGCTCCATCCATTCCAATTTTATTCATCGCCGCAATTTTAGATTCCGGAAGTGAAGGTGAAAACTGTATTGAATTTATTTCGTTTGATTGTAGTTTTAGAATTGATACAGGAACTGTAAGCACAACGAAATCATATTCTCTTAAGACTTGATTTTGATCGCGAACTTTTACTTTACTTCCAGTATAGTCAATTGAACTTATAGCCGTGTTGTTTTTTACATAAGGTAAAATTGAACCATATTCTCTGTATAAAATATCTTGACTGTTGTTGCCAGAAATATGGAACATATTGGCATCAATCTTACTTAAGCTTTCACTTGAATTTAAAGCAATTGAAGCTCTTTCAATACTTGTTCCTATCTTTTCTTCAGTTCTGTTTTCAAATATGAACTTAACGCGTTCAGGAATGTTTTTAGATTCGATATACTGTGCCACTGAAACTTCATTGCTTCCACTGTAAGCACTGATGTCTTGAGTTGAATTCAACAGTTTTAAATAATCTGAATCTTTGTTTAGTTCATTTAATGTTAAAGCACTGCCATTTAAATAAAATGAAGAAGGACTTTTTGAATTTGTCTCAAATGTTTGAGCCGTCCTTAACATGTTATACCATTTATTTTGGTCCCCGTAAGATGAGTCAGCGCCCATTTCAATGTTGTAAGAACCGAATACAGATTCACTTAAATTTATTCTACCACCAATATTATCACTTGCTTCAAGCAATTCAATTTCAAATTGCTTTTGATCAAATAAAATTTTAGCTGTTTCCAAACCTGAAATTCCTGCCCCTATAATTCCAACTTTCAGTTTCTTTTTCGGGGCAATAATTTCACTCTTGCTGCATGAGCTTAAGAGTATGCTGGCCAATGACATTGCGGGCAAAGCCAAGGCAGCGGTTTTAATAAATTGTCTTCTAGTTTGCATTTGTGTATAACGCGGTGATAGTTTTGTATCTTTGCAAAGATAAGGTAAAAAATACTAGACTTGAAAGTCATAAGTATAAATACTTAAAAATAATATGCAAAAATTTGACAATCTGATAGTTGGAGCGGGATTAGCAGGGGTATGGATGGCTTTTAGGTTCATGCAGGAAAACAAAACATTTGTTTTATTGGATTTAAAGGATGAAAACAATAGTTCAAGGGTTGCAGCAGGTATTTACAATCCGCTTTTAGCCAAAAGACAAAAGGTGTCTTACAATGCCAAAAATTTGTACCCAAATCTGTATTCTAGTTACCATGAATTGGAAGTTCTTTTGCATCAGAAGTTTTGCCATCGGCACCAAGTGGCTTATATCATCGAAAATTTACGTGAATTAAATGATTGGGCTTCTTTGTCTGAAGCCGAGTGGTTTAGCGATTTTGTAATGGTTAAAAATGAAAGAATAGCCGATCAAGTGATTTCAGACTTCGGTTACATCGATATTCTCGATTCTGGTTGGGTTGATATTCCCTTGTTCTTAGATTCTTTTATTGCCAATATTCCTTCACCAAATCTGTTTTTTAACCAAATGTTTGATGACAATAACTTGATCGTAAACAATGATAATTTTCAATACAATGACTTCACTTTTAAAAATGTAGTTTTTTGCCAAGGCACTGGGATAGATCAAAATAAGTTTACTTCAAATATACGATTAAAGCCAGCAAAAGGAGAGATTTTGACTATTGAATCTGAAGAACATATTTCCGATATGATTCCTCAAAATGGTGTTTTTTTATTGCCTATTTCCAATAATAAATATAGAGTCGGTTCAAATTTTACCTGGAATAAATTGGACAATTTGCCTACAGAAGAGGCAAAATTAGAAATTATCCAAAAGCTTTGTAAGTGGTATAAAGCCCCATTTGAAGTAACAAATCAAGTAGCAGGAGTGAGGCCATCTTCTTTGGATAGACGTCCTATTTTAGGTCGCTTAGATTGTCATCCCAATGCATTTATTTTAAATGGTTTTGGGTCAAAAGGGGTTTCCCATGCCCCGTATTACAGCAAAATGCTTTCAAGGTTTATTTACGATAATGGAATGATTGACGAGGAAGTTGATGTGAAGCGTTTTATATAGTTAATAAAATACAACATTTTTCACTCGCAATTTCTTCGGCTATTTTCTTAGAATGGTTTCTTCCAGTAACCAATTCTTCACCGTCTAACAATATTGAAACCTCGTAAATTTTACGCTTGTTTTCAATATCAACACTTTTAAGATTAAAATCGATAACCCGCTTTTCCTTTTGAGCCCATTTGACAAGCTTTGCTTTGTAACTTAACTCTTGTAACAACAGAGCATCAAAGTCTATGTGTTGCTCAAGTATCTTGTTTAAAATAAAGGTTTTAGTGAATTCAAATCCTTTGTCTAGATATATCGCGCCAACCAATGATTCAAAGGCATTACCCGATATGGAATCTAAAAAGACAGGGTTGTTTTTTAATTTAGCATCATAGTGCAAAATCTGGTGAATCCCCATTTTTTTTGCAATATGGTTTAACTTGGTGCGCCCAACAATCTTTGAGCGCATTTCTGTTAAAAAGCCTTCGTTTTGATAAGGGAATTTTAAGTAAAGTTTTTCTGCCACTATCATTCCCAATACCGCATCGCCTAAAAACTCTAGGCGTTCATTGTTACCTGAACGAGAATCTTTTGCTACGTGATGCCTAAAGGAATTATGAGTAATTGCAACCTTATACAGGCTTATGTTACTCGGATAAAACCCAAGAATATTATATAGCTTTTGGTAAAGTTTTTTGTCTTTTGAAAAATTAGCTTTAAAAAAATCTAGAATCAAATTACATTTCTGTTTTTAAGATTAGATCTTTTTGAAGATGACAGATGCATTGTGTCCACCAAAACCAAAGGTGTTGCTAATTGCAACTTTAATATCTCTCTTTTGAGCGGTATTAAATGTTAAATTTAGTTTTGAATCAATATTTTCATCGTCGGTAAAATGATTGATTGTAGGAGGTACAAGGCTATGTTGCATGGCCATAATAGATGCTACAGCTTCAACAGCTCCTGCACCACCTAAAAGGTGACCAGTCATTGATTTAGTAGAACTAATATTTAGCTTGTATGCTTGCTCTCCGAATACGGATTGTATCGCTTTTAATTCAGCAATGTCTCCCAAAGGAGTAGAAGTACCATGAACGTTAATGTAATCAATATCATTAATGTTTAGATTGGCTTCTTCTAATGCCCAATTCATACATCTGATTACGCCCAATCCTTCTGGATGTGGAGCAGTCATATGGTATGCATCAGCACTCATTCCTGTTCCGGCAACTTCACAATAAATGCGCGCGCCTCTTGCTATTGCGTGCTCGTATTCTTCTAATACTAGAGCAGCAGAACCTTCTCCTAATACAAATCCGTCTCTATCTTTATCGAAAGGACGCGATGCAGTTTTTGGAGAATCATTTCTTTCACTTAATGCTTTCATGCTCGTAAAACCACCAACTGCTGGTTCATTCACACAAGCTTCTGATCCACCTGTAATGATTACAGGACTTTTACCCAATCTAATCATGTTAAATGCATCGATTAGGGCATTGTTACTAGAGGCACAAGCTGATACTGTTGTATAGTTTGGCCCACCAAATCCATATTTAATACTCACCAAACCACCAGCTATATCTGATATCATTTTGGTAATAAAGAATGGTGAAAATCTAGGCGTACCATCGCCTTTTGCGAAATCGGCACTTTCGTGGAAAAATGAGGTTAAACCTCCAATTCCAGATCCCCAAATAACTCCAACTCTAGTTTTGTCAATCTTTTCAAGATCTAAACCAGAGTCTTTAATAGCTTCTTCTGTTGTTACATTAGCAAACTGAGCAAAACGATCCATTTTTCTAGCTTCTTTGCGGTCCATGAAATTTTCAGGATTGAAATTTTTCACTTCACAAGCAAAATTAGCTCGGAACTTGGTCGTGTCGAAAAGCGTAATCGCGTCGGCTCCGCTTACACCATTGGCCAATCCATTCCAATACGATTGGAGGTCGTTGCCCAATGGAGTAAGGGCTCCCATTCCTGTAACTACTACACGTTTAAATTGCATGTATATGTTATAGGATAAAAATTACTTAGAGTTGTTTTCGATGTATGAAATCGCATCGCCAACAGTACCGATTTTTTCGGCTTGCTCATCAGGAATTGCAATGTTGAATTCTTTTTCAAATTCCATGATCAATTCAACTGTATCTAATGAATCTGCACCTAGGTCGTTTGTGAAACTCGCCTCTGGCGTTACTTCGCTTTCTTCAACTCCTAATTTGTCAACGATGATTGACTTTACTTTTTCTGCTACTTCTGACATGATGTATTTTTTTTTGGTTGGTGCAAATAACTATATTTTTGAAATAAAATCACAATTTTTTTTCAGAAATTTATTGGCCCCATATACTTCCTTGCTATTAGTGAGCTTAGATTTGGTAAATTTTAAGATAAATTTCTAATCTTTTAGTTTATTTTTGAAATATTAAATGAAATTAAGTATCGCGACCCTTTTTCTAGTTTGTTTTTCGAATCTATTTGCGCAAGATTCAACTTATACCAAAAAAATCATTGAAACTCTTTGCAGTAAAAAAATGGCTGGAAGGGGATATGTCAATAAAGGCGACCAACTCGCTTCCAATTTTATAAGTAAGGAGTTTAAATCCATAGGCCTTAAAAGTTTTGGAAATGACTATTTTCAAGAATTTGATTTTTCAGTTAATACTTTTCCTGGAGAAATAGAACTACTATACAATGGGAAACGCCTTGTTCCGGGTGTCGATTACCTTGTCGACCCAAGCTGCCCTTCAATCAATTTTAAAGGAATCGCGAAGTTTATGTCCATTCAATCGCTTGATTCTGTTAACCAATACGACATTTGGGGTGGAAAAGTTAAAGCTGCAGTTATTGATACCTTTAACAACAAATACTTTATTGATGCTGCAATTAATTTGAAGCATTATGTTTCCGACCCTAGAAATCAATTAATAATTAAATTGACAAGTGATAAACTGACTTGGTCTTGCAGCCAGAAACAATCCAAAGTTCCCGTAATTATTCTTAGATCAGATATTTTCAATAGAGACTCAATCTCTTTTTTTGAAATTAAAGTTAAAAGCAATTTTATAAAAAAGAATGTTTCAAGAAATGTCATCGGATACATTGAAGGTTCTAAATTTAAAGACAGTTTTATATATGTTACTGCCCATTACGACCATCTTGGAATGATGGGAAACAAAACAGTTTTTCCTGGGGCCAACGACAATGCTAGCGGAATTGCGATGATGCTCAATTTAGCAAAGTACTTTCAAATCAATAAACCCAAATATTCTATCGTGTTTATTGCTTTTTCTGGAGAAGAAGCTGGTTTAATTGGCTCTCATTATTATGTTGAGCATCCTTTAACGCCTTTATCAGATATTAAGTTTTTAGTCAATATTGACCTAATGGGGAATGGAGCCGATGGCGTTATGGTGGTTAATGGAACCCTAAACCCCAGTGAGTTTCAATTACTCAAAAGCATCAATGATAAAGAAAAATACTTGCCTGAAATAAAAATAAGAGGGAAGGCCGCAAACAGCGACCATTATTGGTTTGCCCAATCTGGTGTCCCAGCATTTTTCTTTTATTTAATGGGTCCGTACCCATTTTACCACGACGTTAATGATAAAGCAAGTGCCTTGCCTCTAACGAATTTTGATCAAGCTTTTTCCTTGTTTCAATCTTTTATTTCCAAACTTCAAATCCAATAATTTGTATACAATTAAAACGTTCACATACCCAACCGATGCTGCTGTAATGAGGTCTTTTCTGGATTCTCAAGGCATCCAAACTTTTTTAAACAATGAGATAAATGCTCAAGTAGATCCTTTGCTGTCAAACGCGCTAGGAGGTGTTCAATTAATGGTCCCTAATGAGCAGGCTGAAATGGCAGTAAATCTGCTGCGTGAAAACGGTTTTGATTTGGGAACTAAGGTGAAAGAAAATAAGTTGCTTACTTGGATTAATAAGATAATGTCTGGAAAAGTTAAATAACGCTTTTGTTATAACTTCTTCATTTTTTATCTGGTTAATATTATAGGCTCACTTCGGTATACAATGCCATCACATTTGATGAAATAAATACCATTAGATACACTCTCTGGTATATCTATTGTTTCATTACTGTTTGTAATTGTATAGGTGAAAACAGTCTGACCAAGAAAATTGATAAGTTCGAATGTCTTTGTTTTGCTAAGGTCTACACTTATGAATAATTTGCCATAATTAGGGTTGGGGTACACAGTGAAATTTTCTTGAGAAGAACTGCTGCTAATATGAACATTCTTGGCAAAATACACCTTTGCATTGTTTGTGATTATTGGTTTTTGATAATCAAAATATATGGAAGCTTTGTTGAAAATGGTATCTCCAATTTTTGCTTGCTTGTTTAGTTTTGTTCTGAAACTTACAAAGCCAATACTTTTAATTGAGTCGACTGATTTTGGCGGAAGCATAATGTTTTTAAAATTCCATATTAAACAATTATTTCTAACATCAGGTATAATTGTGCCTCCTTTGCTATCGCTTGTAATATGAATGTCTTTTAAACTAAATAAACTGCCAAATGAATCGATTACACAAACATTTAATGCTGTGTCATTGCCTTCATTTTGAAACCAAATGGTATAGTTTATTTCCTTTTCAATGTTGACCAATTCATTCGGAAATGCTTCTTTTATATTTGGGTCAAACGCAGAAACGACAGTTTGGACTAAAGTATCAAAATTGTTGCTGGTTTTAGAATCAAATGAAAATAATTTGGCATTGGTTTTTACCAAATCATTGATTGCAAAACTATCTACTGCATACACACAGGTATATAGTAATTTGTTTACTTGATTTGATTCGATTGATGTGAAAAATGTAAAACTAGTTTTGTTCTGATTTAAAACGGTAAAATTCTCAAATTTCAAATCTTTGATTTTGGGCATATGCTCAACTGTAATATTACCGGTGAATTTTGATGCAGTGAAATTGCTAATTTGAATTTCATAACGGCTTACAAATCCTTGTTTCGCTTTTTTTGCTGTATGGGCTATGATTTTGATTCTAATGTCATTTTCATTTTTTGAGATTAACCCAATATTCATGTTATATAAACTATCTATTGGATTGATTAGAGGGAAATCTATAGCAGACTCATACCCATATTCATTGTTTGCCTTTAATGTATAACTGTTTCCTTTGCTAAGTGTTAATTCAAATAAACCTTCATTGTTGGAAATCGTCATATACTTGTTATTGACATCATACACTTTGCAATTGGGAATGGTGCTTTCATTAATTTGTTTAATGCCATCATTATTCAAATCGTTGAAAGTTGTACCATAAACTTTAGTTTGGGGCAAGTAATCTATTCCAATAATTCTGTTCGTTTTTAATCCATAATCATCTTGCTTTACTTCAGAAATTGGTCCTGTTATAATATGCAAATAGCTTTCTTCATTATAATTTAGATTAATATACTGATTGGCTATCTTGAAACTTTTTAATTTTATGATTTCTGTTCCATTAAATCTAAATACATCAATTTGAGAAAGGATTGGATTCTGGAAAAGTATATACAAGAAATTTTTTTGTTCAAATCCTCCAATATAATTGGTTGCATAAAAGGAATCTTTTAATGAAAAAGTGTTCCATGAATTGCCATTTTGAATGGCGATACTTGAAATATAAATTAAATTAGAAGTAGGTATGATTAAAAGTTTTTTGTTGAATGAACTTATAGCTGCAATATGGGCAAATGGCACATTTATTTGTTCAAATTGATTGTTTCTTAGTACAGCTAGTTTTCTATATGTCCTCCCAGAGATGTCAATACTGTCGGGTGAGATTTTGTTTTTGTTGTAAATATATAAACTGTCAATTGCTCTGTTAAAAAAGACATTGCTTACGCTTGATACACCATTAAATCCGTATGGTTGGATGTTGCCAATTGGTCCCCAATTACTGCCATCATAATATACAATGCCATTGCATTTTGTGCCTGCAATAGAGTCAAAATTACCAGTAAGTAAAATTTGATTCTTAATGTTTAAAATTTGCCTAACTTCGAAATAATCTTTGTAGGTTTGATATAGTTTAATTTGTGCTGATTCCCAACTTACGCCATTAAAAACTAAGACGCCTGCACCCATGTTGTTTTCGCTGGAATCAAAACTACCACTTATCCATATTTTCCCATTTATTAGTTTAATGTCTAGGACCCTCGGGGCATCAATACTGTATTTATTGTATAGCTTTACTGGTTTACTATAAAGCCAAGTCAGTCCGTTGTATACCTGCAATCTTACTTGAGTAAACTCATTTCCAAAATTAAAACCTGAACTAACAGTGTCATAATAAATTCCATATACATTTTCATTTGAATCGCTGCAACTTAAATAGTAGTTAATTCCTTGCTGATGATAAAATGTACGAATGTTAAGACCATCCCCAAATTTAGTAAATGTTTGAGAAAATGAGCTTAGCGAAGTTATGAGAAAGCTTATAATTAGTAGTATTCTATACATTTTGTTAAATTTTTGGAATAAATGAAAATCCTATAGAAATAGAAGAATTAAAATAACTTGATTTAAACTTTGACTCGTCAAAATTAGCAATTGAGTTCGTTTTTCTTCCATCTATTTGTAGAATCATTTTCATTTGAGAATTAATTTGATAATGGTATTGTAAACTTAGACTTGGAGTTAATTTGTGCGCAGCTTTAATTTTCAATAAACTAAGTTCTTCTTTTACGAAACTAAAATCACTGCTTTTAAATTGATTGCTCAATTCAATGTTTAAACCTAAACCAGCATAAACTTTGTTTTTATTTAAATTGAATACCTTGTAAAATGCTTCTATAGGCATGTTTACTGTTTGTTTCGTCGTTTTAATATTTTGATTAATACTAGGCGAAGCGCTTAATGGACGTTTAAAATAGCCTATAATTTTTCCATCAATTCCATAAACAGGGATGTCTGTATAACTGTATACAAATTCATTGTTGCTTTGCATATATTGATATTGAAAGGATGTTCTACAATAGAATTTCTCACTTAGACTAAAAGAAATTCCTGCAGTTAATTGTATCCCTAAAATGTTCTTTCCTGTGCTTTTCCAATAATTGTCTAATGCATCTTTGTGCTGATATTCTGCGTTTTCAATTTGCACGTTTCTGAGTTGTTGGTTTTGAAAACCAAGTCCACCAACTATCTGAAAAAACTGAGGAAGCAATTTCTTTTCAAGTTTTACTTTTCTGAATTCAGCGAGTTGTAATGGCTCAAATGGGTAATTAATTCCATTTTTAATTGGATGTATTTTGCTGTTGATTTCATCTATATCTTCGGGGAAATATACGCTCATATCAGCAGTTGATTCTTCGTTTATGCTGAATCTATCGTTTGATTTTATAGTTGATTTTTCCCTTTTTATAAATGGCTTTTCTATAACAGGTGATTGGCTGTTTGGGGAATTCGAAAGTGAACTGTTGTCATTCAATAAGGTTTCTGAACTTGCTTTTTCACTTGTCTTTTTCACTTGATCTGTTTCAGTTTGATTTAAAGTTAATATGCCCAAAACAACGGCTACTATTAATGATATAAATAATACCAATACCTTTTTTCTGTTTCTATTTTGGGGTATAATATCATTTAAAGATTTCTCAGGATCTACTTCCAGTTCTGAAAGATTGTCATTTAAGAATATATCTATTGGATTGTTAAAACCCAAATGTTCAAAAATGAATACTTCTGATTTTTTATCGGGCTCAATTTCTATTTCATGTAGATTTTCATATAGGCCATCAAGTCCCGTATTAATATTGTCCTGAATATTATGCCATGCGTTAGCATTAGGCTCTACTTCAAATGAATGGAGCTTATCAAACAAAGATTCAATATCAGTATTTTTATTCTCCAAGTTTGATTTTTAATTCCGTTTTTAATTTATCAGACAATAATTTCCTTGCTCTTGATAATTGTGATCTAGAACTTGCTTCTGTAATATTTAGAATCTTCGATATTTCTGAATGGCTATGCTTTTCTATAGCGAAAAGATTGATGATTAAACGATATTTCTCTGGTAGTTGTTGAACCAAGTCAAGCGCTTCTGAACTACTAATATGGTTAATCCAATGTTCATTTTCTATCTCACTGACTACATCTTCTGTTATATTTAAATTGTCGTTTATACTTACTTCAAATTTGGACTTTATTGAACGTTGTATATAGTTAATTGATGTGTTCACGAAAATCCTATACATCCAAGAACTTAACGACGATTGTCGTTTAAATTGATTCAAAGAGTTGAATACTTTTATAAATCCTTCTTGAAAAATATCATGTGCAACATCTCTATTAGGTGCATAACGCATGCAAACCCCAAACATTTTTTTTGAATTTACCTTGTACAGTAATTCCTGAAAATAAGGTTCATTTCTCAAACAACCATTCAATATGTCGTCTTCTGTATGGTTCAATTTGTTATTAGACACAAAATAAATGGTATGTGACAGATTTTTTTAAATAATTTTATTTGAACCATAAATTGTCTGCTTTATAAATTATTTTTAAATATTTGTCAATTTTAGTTAATATTGTTTTTTATTGTAAATAGTTATTTATCAATGGTTAAAAATAGTGAATTTGTTGAATATAAAGAAACAGATATATATATTGTCGGTCTTAGACATGATGGTATAATTCATGTTTTTTACAAAGACAACGTAGAAATTACTGTTAACCTGCAATTTGAACTAAATGAAATCTTTAAATCATTTTGTCAAAATGGTCCGAGATTATTTCTTTTTCAAGCTGGTAAAAAATGTTCTATAAATAAACCAGCAAGAGACAATGCAATCGCAATGCAAGATCAAGTTCCCGCTATTGCATATGTTGTTTATGCCCAAAATATGGTATATAAAATGATTGCTAATTTTTATTATAAATTTAATAAACCCAAACAACCTTTTTATGTCGTTACCGATTTTGAAACAGGCATAGAATGGCTCTTAAAGTATAAACCAAACTAGTTTAGAACAATTATTCTAGTTTACCGGCAAGGTCGAAAGTCCCATTTGCATTTTTACTATACAAATAGCCGTCTAATTCCCAATAAGTAATGCCATCAATGGTTACTTCTTCAACCAAATCCATTGGTAAGTCAGCCACTTTAGCCCCAATTGGAGGATCAACGATTTCATATTCATTATTGGCCATGATATAATAAACACCCTGGTAATAATGATAATTGATTAACCCAATCGTGAAGGTGGTATGTATTGGAATTGTTTTAATTCTCAAACCCATTGGAGGGATTACTTGTACATAGGCATTGGCTTTTGGTAAGTAATATATTCCATTATGAAAATGGTAAGAATTGTTTTTGTAAATAATTGTACTGTAACCAGCAGGCAATATGCCATGCAACTTTCCATTTCTTCTTTTTACAACAATGACTTTTGAGCGCGCATATCTTTTATGCGTTTTAATCACTACTGTTTTTCTTCCATGTGGCTTCTTTACGACATGCACATGTTTTTTAGAATGGTGTTGGGCAACTAATTCGGAATTCCCGAAAAACATAAATAGAGATAATAGTCCTAAGATGATTTTTAGTTTCATGTTTAAGTGTTTTTATATGTTTGACATTCAAAATTACAAAAGGTTGTATGTAAATCGCAAATTAATTTTCTAAATTGAGTTAATCGTAAAATAAATCATGATGTTGGTCACAAAAAAAGTCCAAACAAAATGTTTGGACTTTTATCTATTAAATTGGTTTTGATATTATACTTTTGATAGGGCAGATTCTATATCCGCAATTAAGTCTTCTATGTCTTCAACACCAACACTTAATCGTAATAAACCATCTACAACGCCAGCCTTTTCTCTTTCTTCTTTAGGGATACTCGCATGCGTCATACTCGCAGGGTGGTTTACCAAACTTTCTACTCCACCTAATGATTCTGCAAGTGTGAAAATCTCAACACTTGTAGCAAATCTCATGGCTGCTTCAAAATCATCACCTTTTAAAGTGAATGAAACCATACCGCCAAATCCTCGCATTTGTTTTTTTGCAATTTCATGGCCAGCGGCATCTTCAAAACCTGGCCAGTATACTTTTCCAATTTTAGGATGATTTCTCAAGTAATGGGCAACTTGTTTTCCATTTTCACAATGGGCTTTCATTCTTAAATGCAAAGTTTTGATTCCTCTTATTACTAAGAAACTGTCCATAGGTCCAGGATTGGCACCGCAACTATTTAATATAAAAGCCAAGCGCTCATGTAATGTTTGATCCTTTGTTACCAAAGCACCCATAACAACATCACTATGACCACCTAGGTATTTTGTTGCACTATGCATTACTATGTCAGCACCCAAGTCTAGTGGATTTTGTAAATAAGGAGATGCAAATGTATTGTCAATGGCTAAAATTAAATTGTGCTTTTTAGCAATAGCAGAAGCAGCAGCAATATCTACAATTTTAAGGGTAGGATTTGTTGGAGTTTCTGCCCAAATTAACTTTGTGTTTGAATTGATATACTTCTCAATATTGCTTGCATCGTATAAATCAATATAATGAAATTTGATACCAAATGGCTCATAAATTTTAGAGAACATTCTATACGATCCACCATAAATATCATTTCCAGTTATTACCTCATCTCCAGGTTTCAATAATTTTATAACAGCGTCTACAGCTCCCATTCCACTGCTAAAACAAAGGGCATTATTGCCATTTTCTAAAGCAGCCAAATTGTTTTCAAGTTGTGTTCTTGTTGGATTCTTTCCACGAGCATAGGCATAGCCTTTATGCTTTCCCGGATATTCTTGTACGAAAGTTGATGTTTGGAAAATAGGAGTCATGATTGCTCCTGTTGTAGGATCTGGTTCTATGCCTGCATGCAAGGCTTTGGTTCCGAATTTCATATTGTTGCAAAAATACGGAATTCGCAAATATGTAATGTTACTAATTAAGCAATTTCTATTTGCTTGAGATTTGGACTAATTACCAATCTTCCTTCTGTTTTGGCTTTTACATCTTCAACACTTACGCCTGGCGCAATTTCCATTAATACAAATCCTTCTTCAGTGATTTCGAATAAACCCAATTCACTTACCACTTTTTTAACACAAGCTATGCCTGTAATTGGTAGACTGCATTCTTTTAAAAGTTTAGATTCACCGGCTTTGTTTACATGTTGCATGGCTACAATAATGTTCTTTGCACTGGCAACTAAATCCATTGCACCACCCATGCCTTTAACCATTTTACCTGGAATTTTCCAATTGGCTATGTCTCCACGATCATTAACCTCCATAGCACCCAATACGGTCAAATCGACTTTGCCAGCCCTAATCATTCCAAAACTCATAGCTGAATCAAAAAACGCAGAACCAGGAATGGTTGTGATGGTTTGTTTTCCCGCATTAATTAAATCTGGGTCTTCTTCACCTTCAAATGGAAATGGTCCCATGCCCAATAATCCATTTTCGGATTGTAATATTACCTCAACACCTTCAGGGATATAATTTGCCACTAAGGTTGGAATGCCTATGCCTAAATTTACATAATAGCCATCTTTTAGCTCTAAGGCAATGCGTTTAGCAATTTGTTCTTTTGTTAACATGGATGATTACTGCAAATCAAATGCTTTTTTGAAAATTTATTTTAAAAAACATTTAGATATTTTTAAAGCTATTTAAATGTTTTTGTATTTGTTTATAAAATGACTTTGTTTAATTTTTTAAGATTACTTGATATTCAATATCTGAACGTCTAAGTTCATCCAATAATTCAGGACAAATGTCAATCTTCCTATCGCTGCTATACAATTCGAATTTGTGGTTTTTTGCTCTGTTGCTAACCGTAAAGTTTATTGGCATTTCACCTTCGAATTTTTTAAATATACTTTCCAAATCATCCAATAAAGTCTTACTCAAATTTTCTAATTGCATATTTACCCCAAGTCCTTTTATATAACGGTCTTTTACATCTTCCATTTTTTCACCAGATGCAATGTTTAATTCAAATGGTTTTCCACCTTCTTTTGCCCATCTTGGTTTTTCAATCTTACACCTCAAAACAATAAATTGATTTGGATACAGTATTAATCTTAGTGCATCAAAGGCAGCACCAAAGGCGAAAAATGTAAATGAACCTGAATAATCTTGTAAAGTAAACTTTGAATAATTCTTGCCTGTTTTGGTGACTAAATTATCAACCCTTGATACTATTCCAGCTACTACTGGATTTGGCTTAGTTTTTACCAACTCAATAATATCTTCTAGTTCTAATAATTTTGTGTTGGTGATGGCATCAAATTCAACTTTAAAAGTATCCATTGGATGTCGGTTAATGAAAATGCCTACCATTTCTTTTTCCATTTGACACTCTTCTAATATGGAATAGGTTTCTGCTTTAGGTAAAGATGGTTCGGCAAAAGTTTCTTTGCTGCTTTCCCCAAACAATGAACCTTGATTGCTTAGGCTGTTTTCCTGAGTTCTAGCACCATAACGCAAAGCAATTTCAATTCCACTTCCATTATCACCTTCTGCTAAGTATTGTGCTTTGTGGTAAGTAGGGTCAAAGTCAAATCCTCCTCCTTTTACCAAAGCCTCTAATGTTCTTCTATTAACGTTTCTAAGATTGCATCGTGCACACAAATCAAAAATATTCTTGAATGGACCATTCAATTCACGCTCTTCAATTAAGTTGATCGCTGGTGCTTCACCAACGCCTTTAACCGCACACAAACCAAAGCGAATTTGTCCCTTGCCATTTACAGAAAACAACATGTCACTTTCATTCACACTAGGTCCTAAAACTGGTGTGCCCATGCGGTTGCATTCTTGCATCATCAGACTTATTTTTTCTATATTGTTGCTGTTATTACTTAGCACAGCTGCCATATATTCAGCAGGGTAGTGGGCTTTCAAATAACCAGTTTGGTAGGCAACAAATGCATAACATGTTGAGTGCGATTTGTTAAATGCATAGGACGCAAATGCTTCCCAATCTTTCCATACTTTTTCACATTTAGCTGCATCAAGACCTTTGGCGGCAATACCTGACATGAATTCATCTTTTAATTTCATCAAGTCTGCTAAATTCTTTTTACCCATGGCCTTTCTCAATGAATCGGCTTTACCTTTACTAAATCCTGCAAGCGACTGACTCAGCAACATTACCTGCTCTTGGTATACCGTGATTCCATATGTATCTGCTAAATATTCTTCCAATTCAGGAATGTCATAGCTTACCGGTTCAATACCATGTTTACGCTTAATATAAGTAGGGATATATTCCATTGGTCCTGGACGATAGAGCGCATTCATTGCAATCAAATCCTCAAACTTATCTGGTTTTAATTCCCTTAAATATTTTTGCATTCCGGGACTTTCAAACTGGAAAGTACCAGTGGTTTCCGCTTTTTGATAAAGTTCAAATGTTTTTAAATCATCTAACGGAATATTGTCAATATCAATATCTACATTATGGTTTTTCTTGATTAACTGCATTGCAGTTTTTATAATGGAAAGGGTCTTTAATCCCAAAAAGTCCATCTTAATTACACCTGCATCTTCAATTACTTTTCCTTCAAATTGAGTTAATAATAAATTCGAATCTTTAGCAACAGCAACGGGAACGATTTCAGATAAATCTTTTGGTGCAATAATAATTCCTGCAGCATGCACCCCTGTATTTCGAACGGAACCTTCTAATAACATGGCCTGTCTTAGAACTTCTCCTTCTTTTAAATTTTGTTTGTCACTATGCCATTCCCTCAATTGCTGTACACCAGGGATATCTTCTTGTCTTAATAATATGGTGTCTCTTTCTTCTTGGTCAGCACTTTCTCCATCGTCTGCAGCATCTAATACGTCTTCTTTTACACCTTCAATTTTCGCATTAATAACTTGCTTTAAAGTCAAGCCTAATGGGCGAGAAGGAACCAATCGTGTAATGTTATTTGATTCATCCATGCTTAAATCCATCACACGGGCAACATCCTTCAAACTCATTTTTGCCGCCATTTTACCATAGGTCACAATTTGAGCAACCTGATTGCGACCATATTTGTCAACCACGTAATCGATAACTTTTTGACGACCTTCATCATCAAAATCTGTATCTATATCTGGCATACTTTTACGCTCCGGATTTAAAAAACGCTCAAATAGTAGGTCGTATTTGATGGGGTCTATATTGGTAATTCCTATGCAATAGGCTACCGCACTTCCTGCGGCTGATCCGCGACCAGGACCAATAACAACCCCCATTTCTCTACCTGCTTTGATGAAATCAGATACAATTAGAAAGTATCCAGCAAATCCCATTGTTCTAATGGTAAACAATTCAAACTTGATTCGTTCTTCGATCTCTGCATCTATTTCTCCATACCTTCGTTTAGCGCCAGTCCAAGTCATGTCTTCGAGAAAATCATCTTGGGTCTCGAATTCTGGAGGCACTGGGAAGTTTGGCAACAATATATCTTTCTTTAAGTTCAAAGGTTCAATCTTTGAAACTATATCACCCGTGTTGTCAATCGCCTCAGGAATATCAATAAACAATGTATTCATTTCAGCTTGAGTCTTGAAATAAAAATTGTCATTTGGAAAGGCAAATCTTTTTCCTTTTATAAACTTGTCATCATCCCCATCCAAGTCAGACATCTTAGGCGTGCTCTGTTTTTCACCGGTATTTACACAAAGTAAAATATCATGGGCATTGTAATCCTCTTTTTCAACATAATGAGAGTCGTTGGTTGCAATCATTTTAATGTTGTATTTGTGAGCAAAGCGCACCAATACTTCATTTACTTTGTCTTGTTCCTTCAAGCCATGTCTTTGAAGTTCAATGTAAAAATCATCTCCAAATAAATCCAACCACCATTTTAATTCAATTTCAGCCTCAGCTTCACCTTTTTTCATGATGGTTTTAGGAATAATGGCACCCAAACAACAAGAAGTAGCAATCAAACCTTCATGGTATTTTTCAATGAGCGATTTGTCTATTCTAGGCCATTTGCTATACATTCCTTCAATGTAACCTAAAGAACAAAGTTTCGAAAGATTCTTATACCCTTCAGCATTTTTAGCCAATAACAATTGGTGATGACGAATATCTTTGTCTTCTTTGGTAAATGATTTTCTGGTCCTGTCTTCAACCATATAAAACTCACAACCAACTATGGCTTTTATTTTATCGGTACCTTTATTGTGTTTAGCCGCTTCTGCAACAAAATTGAATACACCAAACATGTTGCCATGGTCTGTTATTGCAATGGCTTTCTGTCCATCAGCTACCGCTTTTTTGTATAAGTTGGAAATGGAAGCAGCTCCATCTAATAAAGAAAATTGAGTGTGACAGTGTAAGTGTGTAAATTCAGGCATTGGCGAAGTGAAACTTGATGTTGTAAAATTAATATTCCACTTCTGTTTTTTTTCGCTTGTTGATAAAATAAAACTTTTTTAAAAATGAAATTTAAAGCTACTCGATATTGCTAGGTCTTTAAGTTTTTGGGGAAATAAATTGAAAGTGGAAATCCTTGTTTTAGGCTAATTCTGTTAACTTGTCCAAAATATTTAGCACTTGTTTCTAAATATTTTATTCACTGTAATAATCACCCAAATCTAACTTTTTAACTCTAGCCCAAATTGAACCTTTGCTTCGGCCAAAAATATGCGCAAGTTCTTGTATGCTTCTGCCTTTTTTAAATAATTTAATCAATTCGGCATCTAAAGCAGGTGTCCATGTTTGGTATGATTCTTTTGGTTTTGACTTCTGATAATTTGAGCCAGTTTCTAATTCAACAAAATTATTGTAAGTCTTTTTCTTAACGGTAATCTGTTTTTCAATGCTGGTTTTTTCAGGTTTCTTGATTACGTTTATACTTTCTAGTTGTGGAAACCCTTTGGGTAATAAGCCTTCTGGTATATGCAATATGTTTTTAGTTCTTGTTACCGCTACATATAGTAAATTGATGTCTTCTTGGATTTTTGCAGAATTATATTCTCTGTCTAAATTGTTTATTTGTTTGTCAATGCTTTCCTCTGTAATAAAATCATCCACCAATAATACTTCATCGTATTCCATACCCTTACTTCTATGTACGGTAGAAAATATCATTTCAGCCTGTTCTTTTTCCGCATTTTCGACGTGTTTGCTTTTTATATTTTGCAACAAATCATATATTTCATTTCCATATTCGTTAACAATTTCAAGCATCATTGACAATTGTCTGTCTTCCGTATTTTCTATATACTCTTCTAATTCTTCTATGCTTTTCATATTGCTAATCAAAGCATCTTTTATTAAATGTCTTTTTCCTGTAGATAAATTCAGAACATCGTATAATGAAGCCCCTTCATCTGCGTATGTATATGAATTTATATTGCCCTCAAAATAAATCTTTCTAACTTTTGGATTCTCGGTAATAAACTCAATTGCTTTTAACAATAAACCCAAATTTGACCGGGCTATAATTGCCCTTTGTTTTAATTTCTGGTTTATCCCATTGCCTAATATGTCTAGTGACTTAAATGGTCCCAAATAGGCTTTCCAGTCCAAGACCGAAGTGGCTAACCTTGCAATGTTGTTGTTGAATCGATAGCTGGTATTTAAAGAATAGTTAGGGTAATCAACTTTCTCAAGTGAGTTTACAGCATTTCTCCATCCATATATTTGTTGGTGGGTGTCACCTACAATTACCTTTATTGAGTTTTGCTTCATGAAAATATCCAACATGGCAGGAGATGCATCTTGACCTTCATCAAATAAAATATAATCGTAGCCCAACTGTGTATTCATAAGTTGAAACTTCTTTAGATAAAAATCATGGGTAATGTCAATTTCACCCTTGTCCATTTTTGCTAAAAACAATCTGGTTTGCTGTTCTATGATTTTATAGTAATTTTCTACAAATTGCCTCGCTTTGTCATCTAAGACATAGTCTAAATAATTTATTTCTTGAACCTTTAATCTGTCACTGTTGCAGAATATTGAGACAAACTTATTGATATGATTGGAAAGTATGAATTCTGCATGTTTTTCTGCCAAGCCATTTAAACCAATAATTTCTGACAATTCATGTATCTTATAACCTTGTAATTTTACTTTGTATTGAAATGGAATGACTACATGCTTATATGCAAGTGAATGCGCGGTTTCAATTTGAACGTTGTTTAGTTTTGCTTCAGTAAATCTTTTGTTTGCTTCTAATTTTACTGATTTGTTAAATGCGATATAAAGTATACGTGAGTCTTTGGGACGAGATTTAGCATATTCTATTACCGTTGTGGTTTTCCCAGATCCTGCAACTGCATTTATTTTGATGTTGCCTTTCGACTCGATTATCTTAATTTGCTCTTTACTTAGTTGCATCTATAGTCATCTTCTTATCCGTGAATATATAAAAAAAGTGTCAATTAAAAAAGTGAATTAATTGAAAATATTGAACTTATTTTTTTAATCCCAATTGGTTTAAATAGGGTTCAAAATCAATTGGACTAAATTGATATTCGAAACATTTTCTATACTTAGAATAATTAACTATAACCGAAAAAGTATTTGAAGTCTCTGCCGCCACCATCAATCTATAACGATTTAATAAATACGGATTGTGGTAGTCAAATAAAGCGATTTTCCTTTCCCAATCTAATATATATACGCTGATGGTATCTACGTCTGGTTTGTAATAAGTTTTGGTAAATAAATGTAAAGCTGTGTTACCAATCTGTTTGACACTATCAATTAAAATTGGGTATGGTCCATCCATATTGAAATTAATTAAACAAGAATCACTCAACACCTTATTGGTATTGAAACCGTTGTCATTGGGCTCATATAAATATAAGTGATTTTTATATGCATTTAATTGGTACCAAACCCTTGGAAAAATACTGTCAATTTTTGAATGCCTGATTTTTTGCTTGTATTGCTTTAGTTCTTCTTCTATAGACAATAACATTCCGATAGAGTCACTCCCATGCAATGAAAATTGCTTTATGTTCTTGAAGTATTTGTAATCTTTATTGCTGTCTATGTATATCGCATGGTAAAATTCCTTCTCCATGTTTCGAAATATAAATGTAGTGTCTTGCCCTTGTGTATTATTGCTCAACATGAATAGAACTATAAATAAAGGGAATGTTTTCGTGATTTTCATGTTGGTAATATCAAATGCAAAGATATCATTCATCTAGATTTTTTATGTTGAAAACTTGAAATGAGCTACTCTATTTAAATAACCCATCTTTGTAATGAAATTATGCAAGCAGAAATAATTACAATAGGAGACGAATTGCTAATCGGTCAAGTAGTTGATACAAACAGCGCCTGGCTTGGTCAAATGTTAAATAAATCGAACATTAAAGTCAATAGAATTAATTCTATTAGTGATGATGCCAATGAGATTAAAGAAATGCTCTCAAGTTGTCTTAAGCGTTCTGAGTTAATTATTATTACTGGTGGATTAGGCCCAACCAAAGATGATATTACGAAGAAAACATTGAAAGATTATTTTGGAATGGATTGGAGAATAGACCAAGATGTAATTGATCAATTGGAACTGTATTTCAAAGACCGTGGTAGACAATTATTGGAAATAAATAAAATTCAAGCAGAGCTACCTAGTGGATGTATAACCTTGTTCAATGAATGGGGAACCGCGCCTGGTATGTGGTTCGATGTGGATGGTCGTGTTGTGATTTCTTTACCTGGAGTACCTTATGAAATGAAGAACATATTTGAATTTAAAGCTTTGCCTAAAATTCAAGAACGTTTTCATGAACCAACACTATACCATAAAACCATTGTAACCTTTAATATTCCTGAGTCTATATTGGCCAAACAAATTGAAGATATTGAAGAGCAATTGCCCAATAATATTAAACTTGCATACCTACCAGGTCTAAATGTGGTAAGATTGAGATTGACTGGAACCATGTCAAACGGTATAGAAATACATCAATTAGTTGACTCATTCGCACAAAAAATCATTGAAAGAGTTGGCAATGGTGTCATAGCTACTCAAGATTTAACCCTCGCTGAAATAGCTTCAAAGAATTTAAATTCTAATGGTAAAACTTTAAGTGTTGCTGAAAGTTGTACCGGTGGTTATATTTCACATCTCTTAACTTCTATTCCCGGGGCATCCAAAGTTTTTGTTGGATCTGTAGTTAGTTATAGTAATTCAGTAAAACACCACCAGTTGGGCGTTGAATCTACTTTGTTTGAAACAGTAGGTGCAGTGAGTGAACAAGTGGTTTCACAAATGGCAATCGGTGTTAGAGAACGTCTTCAAACGGATTATTCAATTGCCGTTTCCGGCGTTGCTGGTCCTGCAGGTGGAAGTGATGAAAAACCAGTCGGTACAGTTGTTATTGGCGTTGCTTCGGCTACAGAAACCATTGTAAAGACTTTTCATTTTCATGGTGAAAGGATTAACGTAATCGGCCGATCAGCAAACATGGCTTTTGCTATGCTAAATGATTTAATGAAATAGTTTTACTAAGTTTAGATTTATAATTTATTGTAAATTGTATGGTTTATTATTCATTGGATAAACTTAAATTTGCGGCATGAATAACGACCAATTGAAGGATTTAAAAGGCCGCGTCGAGGCTTTGGGGAGGTATCTTTGACGTCACTCAGAAACTGGCGCTAATAGCCGATGAAGAGTCGCAAACCTTGGCACCCAATTTTTGGGATGTACCAAGTAAAGCCGAAAAACATTTAAAATTAATTAAGGAAAAGAAATTTTGGACTGACGCTTATAAAAAGTGTGAGGACGGAATTGCTGAAATAGAAATTTTAAAAGAATTCCAAGAAATTGGAGAAGCTACAGAGGATGACATTGATCAAGCGTACAAAGCTTGTATCTTAAATGTTGAAGACCTCGAAATGAAAAACATGTTAAGAAGCGAGGAGGACCGTTTAGGTGCTATACTAACTATTAACAGTGGAGCAGGAGGAACGGAAAGTTGTGATTGGGCTGAGATGCTATCTCGCATGTACATCATGTGGGGTGAAAAGAACGGTTACAAAGTCACAGAAATAGATAGACAAGATGGGGATGTTGCAGGGATAAAATCTATTACCCTTGAATATGAAGGTAATTTTCCATACGGTTATTTAAAAGGTGAAAGTGGTGTGCATAGAATGGTTAGGATTTCACCTTTCGATTCAAACGCCCGCAGACATACATCTTTCGCTTCTGTATACGCTTATCCTATGGTTGATGACGATATTGTAATTGACATCAATCCTGCAGACGTTGAACTCCATACCAGTAGAAGTGGTGGTGCAGGGGGACAAAATGTAAACAAGGTTGAAACCAAAGTTCAATTAACCCACAAACCAACAGGTATTGTTGTTATTTGTCAAAAAGCGCGTTCTCAAGGTGAAAACAGACAGCTTGCTATGCAAATGTTGAAATCACAATTATACGAATTGGAGCTCAGGAAAAAGAATGAAGCACGTGATGCTATTGAAGCCAGTAAGATGAAAATTGAATGGGGTTCTCAAATTAGAAACTATGTTTTCCATCCATATAAATTGGTGAAAGATGTAAGAACAGGAGAGGAGACCAGCAATATTCAAGCAGTAATGGATGGTGATATAGACGATTTTATTAAAGCATTTTTAATGGCCATGAGTGGTTCTTCTAAAGATAATAATCAATAATTTGAAACGTACAACAACAAGCTTATTTTTGCAAAATGAAATACACATATTTTTTAGTCATTAGTTTTCTAATTACCTCTTGTAGCAATAATGTCATTGATACAGCAATAAGAGATATTAGCAATTTAGAGCAAAACTCAAAATTGAAAAATAGTGACAGCTTAATTAATTCATACATCCGATTTGCAGATGCAAATCCAAGTCACGATTCTAGTGCTACCTACTTAATGCATGCAGCCCATATTTGTGTGACAAACGCTA
Source organism: Bacteroidia bacterium (assembly GCA_030158725.1). Taxonomy (GTDB): domain Bacteria; phylum Bacteroidota; class Bacteroidia; order NS11-12g; family UBA955; genus JABMMZ01. The sequence continues at coordinate 19,688 of JAOASJ010000036.1, read as the reverse complement.
AAGTAGTTAAGGGGGCAAGATTGTATGAAAGGGTAGCAAATGAATATGCTGGAAATTCAATTGTGCCACAAGCATTAATCAATGGTGGAATTGCATTTGCAACCATTCCTGATCCTGCACATGCTAAAAAATTATACGATCAGTTTATAACCTTGTTCCCAAACCATCCTAGAATTGAAGAAGTTAAAAAATGGTCTGAATATTCAGGTTTAACTGATGAGGAGTTGTTCAGAAGATTTGAAGCGCGTTTGAATTCTAAAGACACCAGTTTTTAATGAAACCGTCCATCAAAATAGTTGAATGTTCTAGAGACGCCATGCAAGGTTTCTCAAAAACTATTCCTACTGATTTAAAAGTAGAATATATTAATTCACTTATAGAAGTGGGTTTTGATACTATTGATTGTGGTAGCTTTGTTTCAGCCAAAGCAGTACCTCAACTCGCCGATACAAGTGAAGTTTTATCCAAAATAAATAAAGTCACCAATAACACAAAATTACTTAGTGTTGTTGCCAACGAAAAAGGAGCAGAAACTGCTTGTGGTTTTGACAACATCAATTTAATCGGTTTTCCATTTAGTATTTCAGAAACATTTCAATTAAGAAATACCAGACAAACAACTTCAGAAGCTTTTATGCGCTTAAAAGCAATGCAAAATATAGCTTTACAAAGCAATAAACAGTTTTTAGTCTATTTATCTATGGGTTTTGGCAATCCTTATAATGATGAATGGTCTATTGAATTGGCCATTGATTGGTGTAAAAAAATAGCAGATGAAGGCGTTACATTAATTAATTTGTCAGATACCATTGGCGTTGCTCAAGTGCCAGATATTAAACGTTTATTCGAAGGGGTTAAAGGAATTGACCACGTTGAGTTTGGCGCACATTTTCATACAAGACCAGACAATTATCATCAAAACTTACAAGCAGCGTATCAAAGTGGTTGCAGGAAATTTGATGCTGCAATTCAAGGTTTTGGCGGTTGCCCATTTGCTGCTGATAAACTAACCGGTAATTTACCTACTGAATTATTATTGTCTTTTTTAGATGATGTTAATGAATCTACAGGAATCAATAAAGAGAAGTTTTCAAGTTCGTTTGAACTAGCTACTAAGGTTTTTGGATAGTTGTTGCAACATTAATTGTTGATTATTTTTCCTGGTATTAGTATTTTTTTATAAATTTTAATACATTTGCTCAAGTTTCAAAAACTAAAAAGTTTTTAGAACGCTAGCAATTAATGTGTTATTATAATGGAAAACTACAGTAAGAATCATAAAATAGCAATTGCTAGTGTTTTTATTGTGTTTTTTATTGACATCCTTACGCCACTAGATTATGTAGATGGTGTGTTTTATATGTTTAGTTTTATACTGTTGCGAGGGGCAAGTAGAAAACTCATTTATTCACTTTTAATACTAACCATTTTCTGCAATACGGTAATAGTGTTTTTGCATTTCAATGACAAAATCACTCAAGAAATTGTAATAAACCGCGCAATTTCTGTTTTAGCTGTAATTCTAAGTGCTTTTTGGACAATTTGGGACAAAAATCACATTGAAAGAAAAATTCAAATTAAAGAAAGTTTTAACAATGAGATAAAAGAAAAGGAGGATCAAATTAAAAAAATGAACCAATATTTCTTCACCCTTATTGAAAACATGTATGAAGGGATTCAATTAATTGACAAGGACCACAAATTTGTTTATGTGAACAAAGCTTTAGAATCTCAAGCCCATTTCAAACGCGAAGAATTGATAGGATTTACTGTTGAAGAAAAATTTCCTCAATTAACAAATTCTGAACTTATTGCACACATAGATAAAACTATAGCCTCAAATAGGCAAATGCGTTTTGTGTTTGATTTTGAAAATCCTAATGGGTTGACTTCAACATATGAACTCTTTTTATATCCAATAAATGAAGGTGTTTTTATTCTTTCATTCGATTTAACAGAGCGGTTACAAGCGGATAAACTTAAGAAAGAATATACCCAGCAATTAGAACAGATGCTGCACATAACATCCCATAAAGTTAGGCAACCTGTGTCAAATTTAATTGGAATAATGCATCAACTAACAGAAACTGATGTTCCAGAAGAAGACAAAGATCAATTATACGCATTTATGAAATTATCATGTCTTAGATTGGAAGTTTTCATCAAAGAATTAAATGACTTTTTGCAAAATGCAAAAATTAATTCCCAGAATTAAGGCAATACTTTAGAATTAATATTTCCAAAGAATTTATAATCCATTTAATTGGGTTATTTTTATTAATTTCGCGGTTTAAATGCTTAATTCTGTAGCTTTTTATACCCTCGGATGTAAACTCAATTTTTCAGAGACTTCAACCATCTCTAGACAATTGGAAACTGCTGGTTTGGTAAAAAAAGAATTTACTGACTCAGCCGATATTTATGTTATAAATACCTGTTCGGTAACAGACCACGCGGACAGAAAATGTAAGAAGGTTGTTAAAGAAGCGCTTAAATACAATCCAAATGCTTTTGTCGTTATAATTGGTTGCTATGCTCAACTTAAACCAAATGAAATAGCAAATATTCCTGGAGTTGACCTCGTTTTAGGTGCGGCCGAAAAATTCAATTTAATTGAGCATTTATCAGGGATAGAAAAGAAAAACGATAAGGCAGGAATATTTAATCAAAACATTAAAGAGACCAATGTTTTTATCCCAGGATTTTCAATAGGAGACAGAACCCGATCTTTTCTAAAAGTTCAAGATGGATGTGATTACTTTTGCTCATTCTGCACCATACCATTGGCTAGAGGTAAAAGCAGAAGCCATACCATTGAAGAAACATTAAAGGTCGCTAATGAAGTGAGTAAAACTGATATAAAAGAGGTTGTACTTACTGGGGTTAATCTCGGCGATTTTGGTGTTCAAAATGGAGAAACCTTTTATGATTTATTGCTTGAACTGGACAAAATTGAAGGCATAGACCGTTATCGCATATCGTCGATAGAGCCAAATTTATTAGAAGATAGAATTATTGAGTTTGTTTCTAAGTCTGAAAAAATAATGCCTCATTTTCATATTCCACTTCAAAGTGGATCTAATACAATTTTAAAAAGTATGAGACGAAAATATGAAAGAGAATTATACGTCGACAAGGTTCAAAAAATAAAAAGTTTAATGCCACATTGCTCCATTGGGGTTGACGTTATTGTAGGTTACCCCGGTGAAACAGATGAAGAGTTTCTTGAGACATATAATTTTATTAGAGATTTAGACGTTTCTTATTTGCATGTTTTTCCATATTCAGAGAGGGCGCAAACAACTGCGGCTAAATTGAAAGATAAAGTACATCAATTTAAAAGAAACGAAAGAACCGAAATGCTCAGAATTTTAAGCGAAAAGAAAAAACAAGCATTTTATAATTCTCAATTAAATACAAACCACAGTGTTCTTTTTGAAAATGAAGAAAAAAATGGCAAAATGTATGGCTTTACAGATAATTATATTAAAGTTGAAGCTGATTACGACCCATTACTCATTAACGAAATTACTGAAGTTTTGCTTTGTGATATTAACGCTGAAGGATTTGCCTTGTCAGAAATAAACTATACCACCAACCACCATGTATCCTAATTTTTATTATATTTTCAAAGACTGGTTCGGAATCGAACTTGACTTCTTAAGGATGATTAATTCCTTTGGCTTTTTTGTAGCTATCTCATTTTTACTAGCAGGATGGGCAATGAGGGTTGAGTTAAAAAGGAAATTTAACGATGGAATTCTCGGCAATGGAACTACTTTAAAATATTTTACAGGAAAACCATTTTCAAATTCTGAATATTTAAGTTCTGGAATAACAGGTTTCATCTTTGGGTTTAAAATCCTTCCACTTTTATTGGATTTTAAAATTTCAAACAATGATCCCCAAGCTTTTTTGCTTTCTACTCAAGGAAACTTTGTATACGGTCTATTGGTGGCACTTGCATTTTTAGGGGTTAACTATTGGCAAGATAAAAAACAAAGACTTCCTGAACCTATTGAACATACCAAAACTGTAGATCCTTCTTATTATATAGGTGAACTAACATTAGCTGCATTTATTGGAGGCATTTTAGGGGCTAAGTTTTTTCATATTCTTGAAAACTTGTCTGAATTCAATCAAGATCCGATGGGTTCTATTATGTCTTTTAGTGGATTAACTTTCTATGGTGGACTAATTGTCGGTGGTATCTCGGTGCTTTATGTTGCAAAGAAAAGGGGTATTCCGTTTTTGCATATGTTAGATGTGGGCGGACCAGCCATGATGTTAAGTTATGGCACAGGTAGAATTGGATGTCATGTAAGTGGTGATGGTGATTGGGGAATTGTTAATACAGCACCAAAACCAAATTGGATGTCTTTTTTACCCGATTGGATGTGGAGCTACGATTATCCAAACAATGTTAATAGTGTTGGTGTGCCGATGCCTAATTGTATTGGTGAACAACATTGCAACCATTTAGATCCAATGGTTTTTCCAACACCATTTTATGAAACCATAATGGCATTAATACTTTTTGCTATTTTATGGTCGCTTAGAAAAAAACTAAATTACGGTGGACTTCTTTTTGGTATTTATCTTATCATGAATGGACTTGAAAGATTTATGATTGAAAAAATCCGCGTAAATACTATTCAAGATTTTTTAGGTCTCAAAGTCACACAAGCAGAGATTATTTCAAGTGGATTAGTGGTTCTGGGAATAGTTCTAATTGTATATTCACTTAAAGTAAAAAAGCCTGTTAAATTAATTAATAAGGTTTGACGAAAAAGGTATAATACTTGAATTAACTACATTATGAAATCATTCTTATTTATATATTTTAGTCTTTTTTCAATTGTATTAAATGCGCAAAGTATTAATTTAAAGGATACGATTAATAGTGACACAGTAATATATAGAACCCGTTCATTTGTAAAAATCGGGTATGAAATTGAAGGTAAAGATACCTTGCCAGTTTATTTATTAAATAAATTCAACTTTAGCACCAGCAGTACAAAAAGCAAAGCTGAAAAGGATGCATTTATAAATTTAAACAAGTGGGTAAGAAAAGCCTTGCCTTATGCAAAAATGGCCGCTTTTAGATTGCAGCAGATGGAGGATAATTTATGTCTGCTTAAAAGCGAAAAGGAAAAGAAAAAATACATTAAAGAGTGTGAAAAAGCCATAAAAAAACAGTTTATGGATGACTTAAAAAATATGTATGTCGAAGAGGGTAGGATTTTACTTAAATTAATCCATAGAGAAACAGGCAAAACTACTTTTGATATTATGAAAGACTATGGTGGAACACTAGAAACTGTTTTTTGGCAAGCAATGGCCAAATCATATAATACCAGTATGAAGGTAACTTATGACCCTGTAGTTGATTACCAAATTGAGGAGATAATTAAATCTATCGAAGCACAACAATGAAGCAAAAAATAAATATTCTGGCATTTGCAGCACATCCAGACGATGTCGAAATTTCTGCTGCTGGAATAATGTTAAAACACCAAGAGGCAGGATTAAAGACGGGCATAATTGATTTAACCCAAGGTGAATTAAGCACTAGGGGGCAATTGGAAACCAGAAAACTTGAAACCCAAAAGGCGTCAGAAATTCTCAAACTTTCTGTTAGAGAAAACTTAAATATGCACGATGGATTTTTAGAAATTAATAATGAATCTTTAATTTCCGTAATTAAAGCCATTAGAAAATATCAACCTGACATCTTATTAATAAATTCTGATAACGATAGGCACCCAGACCATGGAATTGCCCATAAATTAGTGCACAGAGCTGCATTTCTATCCGGTTTAATAAAGATTGAAACAATTCATGAAGGTGAAGTGCAAGAGGCATGGAGACCAAAAAATATCTATGCATATATTCAAGATTTATTCAAACAGCCTGACTTAATAATTGATGTAACTGATTTCTGGGAAAAAAGAACAGAAGCCTTCGAATGTTTTTCTTCACAATTCTATAATCCAAACTCTTTAGAACCCACAACACCTATTTCAACCCCAGAATTTAAAAAGAATATTGAAGGTAGAAGCGTACAATTAGCCAGATATATAAATTGCAAACATGCAGAAGGGCTATTAGCTGTTAAACCACTAGGCGTTAACTTACTCAGCGATTTAGAATAAATGCTTCGCAGGTATTGGTATATCATTTTAATTTTACTTATTGGTATGATAAGTATTTTATATATGGTGTACTATAAAACAAATTTCAGCGCCCCTGAATTTATTTCCATTGAAAGGGTTCAATACATAGAAACAACTGGAACTGAGGCACATTTTAATGCTTTGGCAAATTTCCATAACCCTAATAATTTTTCTGCTCAAATATTAAATTCTGAATTGAAGATAATTTCTAATGATGTCGAAATTGCTAGAATATCACAATCAAATATCAGTAAAATCAATCCTCAAAGTGATTTTAATATTGAATTTAAGTTCAAAATTGACATTGCCCAATTGAGCTTAAGTCATGGTATTTCTGGAGTTCTTGTTAATTTGTTATCAGAAACAAAAGAAATACCGGTTCATTTTAACGGATATACCCGAGTGAAATGCGATGGCACTGTATATAAAATCCCAGTTGATTTCGATCAAAAATTAATCTTTAAATAAACGGACAATAAATTTAGTATCTATGAAACTACACCAATATACTTTAAAAATTGAATGGACCGGAAATAATGGAAATGGGACAGAAAAATACGATTCATATCGAAGAGACTATACCATTAAATTTGAGAACAAGGCACCAGTATATGCTTCAGCTGATTCGATTTTTAGAGGTGACCCAAGTAAGCTAAATCCTGAAGAAATGTTATTGTCTGCGCTTTCATCATGCCATATGCTTTGGTTTTTACATGAATGTGCTGATCATGGAATTAATGTTGTAGAATATATTGATTCACCAGAAGCTTATTTGGAGATTATACCAGGCAAAGGTGGTAAATTTAATTCCGCTAACTTAAATCCAGAAGTTGTCATTTTATCAAATGATAATTCCATAAACATTGATGATTTGCATGAATTGGCATCTCAAAAATGTTTTATTGCAAACTCTTGCAATTTCCCGATAAAAATCAATTCAAAACACCAAATTAAATTATAGCCTTTAATTCAATGCTATTTGTCAAATAGCGTTGGGATTATTTTGTGATTATAAGTTTAATTATAGCTACTTTTCTTATACTTTTTCTCGGTTTTTTGGAATGCAATTGCACTTGCTTTATTGTTGATTCTACCCCTTGATTTTATCATTAATTGAATGATTGTATTATAATCATAAAAAAAAATAAAAAATATCTCTCTGTAATTGAGCGGTTTATAGTCTAAAATATTTTTTTTTACATTCTTTTTGAAAAAACAAATTTGCTTTTATATATTTGATTATAAGATAGTTGTAAGGGTTAGGATTTTATACTTACTGTGTATTTGTGCTCAAAATAAAACTTAAAAAAAGGTTGATTATGAGGTATAGAAATACAAAGATAAAAAGGACAATCGCGATTATTTTAGCGTTGGTTATATTTAGTTTATTAGCTCATATTCCATTTGACTAATAAACAAAATTGAATTTGAAAAATCATAAGTTCTATGAACTTGTAAAGATATAATGTGAGGTAGTTGATTTTTAGCAAAACCTTTGCTCGGCAGTAATGTTGGGTAAAGGTTTTTTTTTGCTATTAGAATCCCGAAAGTTCTATAATAGAAAAGGACCGAACAATGTTCGGCCCCTGTCTAAAAACTAAAACTATGAAAACACAGTGCAAAACTAATGCATAATTTCACATTTACAAAATGTTTTTTTAACATTAATACATCAAAGTATAATATTGGTATTATTTAATATTTCAGTTGTTTGAATTTAATTTCACTTCTGATTATTTGTATTTTTCTAAGTTTATAAATTTCTATCTGTGTTTTTATTTTTTAACCAGATCAGGAATATTAAAACTAAGAAGGTTTTGGCGTTTGAAATTTTAAAATCAAATTCGTTTAAGAAAAAAATAAGCCATTTCAGATTAAAAAATTTATGAAAATACAGTGTTTTTTATAAATTATTGAAATAAGATGTTTTTGGGTTTAATTGTAAGTTGTTGTTATTTAGTTGATTATGATTAAAAAATTCATAAAAGTGTACAAAATTCAATATTTTCTTTGCTTTGTTGATAAATACTTTTATTTTTGCCCTCGCTAGAACTAAGTACTTTTACTCAATTAGTAAAAATACTCATTTCTTCCGAAAACACACACAGGTTTACATTTTAATACACAATACTCAATATGAAAAAAATTAACAGTTTTTATTCTATTCTTGCCTTGCTATTGCTTAGCAGCACGAATTTAAACGCTTGGACATTTACGTGGACTGGCAGCAACTCAAGTTCTTGGACAGATGCTGGAAATTGGAGCAGAACTGGCACCAATACTGGATCTAACACATTTCCAGGTTCAGCAGACAATGTTGTAATAAATTCAGGTACAGGTAATCAACCTGCATTGCCAGGAAATACCAGCATCACCAATTTAACACAATCAGCAGGGAATTTTAATTTGGCTGATTATACGTTAACAATTTCTAATAATGCTAGTTTCACTGGTGGAACTCTTTTACATGGTTGGATAGATGTGAATAACATTACCAATATGCAGAGCACCACATTTGATGCTTCAGGTTCGGTATTTATTATAAATAAAACAGGAGGTTCTACTAACGATGTATATGGATCTAACACTTTCGTTGGTCCAATAGCGATTTTAAATTCTTCTTCTTCTAGATTCAGACTTAGTGTAACTGCCCCAGATAACTATTCAGGTTTTATGCATTATGAGGAAAGAAGCACAGGTGCTCTTGAACCTGCTTACAATGGAATAAATATCTACACAGCTGATATGGGTTCACAAGGTTCTCCAAATGAAGTTTCAATTGGTATGGGAACTGGTTCAGCAGTTATCAATGGTTATACAACTGTATATGGCGATAAATTGTTCTTTAATAGACTAATCATTAATACCAATCAGGCATTTAGTACAATAGGTAATTTAAATGCTAATTTAGTAAGGATTATAAAAGGTTCTCTTGATCCTCAAAGCAATACTTGGACATTCACCCAAGCGAGTATTTTGGGCGGTTCATTTGAAGATGGAATTTTACAATTCACCGACTTAGATTCTATGCAAAATGCTACCTTCAACGGAGTAACATTAATAAAATTAAACGGTGGAAGTAACAACTCAGAAGCAGGTGGTAATACATTTACAGGTGAGGTTACTATCAGAAATAACTCTGATAAATTATTCAGATTAGCTGCAGTTAATGGTGATGATTATAATGGAAATACACTTTTCTTAGAAATGAGCACTGGTAATCTAGAGCCTGCATACGCTGGTAACAGCACACTAGCTGGTAGATTAAATACTAGTGGTTCAGCTAATTTAATTACATTCGGAGCAGGTAATGGTTGGGTGGTTATTGACGGCAATGTTTCTCAAGAAATAATTGGTGATGCAAGCAATCCTCCAATAATCAATAACTTGAGATTAAATACAACGGGCACATACACGATTAATGGAATGCCATTGATTATTGGAAATCAGGTAGACTTTATAAAAGGTATCATCATATCAAACAATACCAATTTGTTAATTTTCAATGATAATGCTACAATTTTAACAGCACCTTCAAGCCTTAGCCATGTTAATGGACCAGTTAGAAAAATAGGAAACGATGCTTTCTCATTCCCTACAGGTAATGGAACTGTTTCAGCTTCAATTTCAATATCAGCACCTAGTAATGTTACGGACCATTTCACAGCTCAATACTTTGGAACTGTTTTTACAGCAACTAACGTTAATACTAGTTTAGATCATGTGAGTTCTCAAGAGCACTGGATATTAAACAGAACATTTGGTTTCTCAAACGTACAAGTGAAATTGAGTTTTAATTCTGCAAGAAGCGGTGGTATAAACAATCTGAGCGACTTGAGAGTATCAAGATATAATGGTACAACTTGGGAATCAACAGGAAATGCTACTACAACTGGTAATGTTGTTGCCGGAACTGTAGAAAGCAACAGTGTTGTAACAAATTTTAGTCCTTTTACTTTGGGCTCAACAACTTCTTTAAATCCACTTCCTGTTACTTTGGTTAATTTCACAGCAAATAAGCAAAATCAAAATGTATTGGTAAAATGGAGTACTTCAAATGAAATTAACAATGATTATTTCACAGTTGAAAAATCATATGATGGTATAAATTGGATAAGCATTGGTGAATTAAACGGTGCTGAAAATTCAAATGGAGTTATTAATTATGAAATATTAGATTTAAATGCAAAAATCGGCTTACAGTATTATAGATTAAAACAAACTGACCTTACAGGTATAAATAGTTTTTCTAAAATTCTTAGCATTAACTTCTCAAACGAAATTAATAATTCAATTAAATTATACCCACAACCAGTTGCAGGTGTTTTGAATATTAATGTTCCTAACAACGAAAGTGAGAACGCAAGTGTTGCAGTATACAATGCATTTGGCGAAAAATTAATCAATTTAGAAAATTTAAGTGGACTTGATTTTCAAGTAGATTTAAGCAAGTTAATAAATGGTGTTTATTACATTGAACTAAACATCGATGGTGTAATTAGCCAAAGCAAAATAATTAAACAATAAGACTTTGGTTATTTAACGATAAATACCAATCTTATTTTGTGTATTTGTGTAAATTGAGCGGACATCAGAAAATGGTGTTCGCTCTTTGTTTTTATTGGATTATTGTGGCTATCTTTAATTCAATAAATATTTTAATTTGATCAATTTAATCTATTTTTGCACCCTTATTTTATGCAGCACATACGCAATTTCTGTATTATCGCACACATTGACCACGGTAAAAGCACTCTAGCTGATAGGTTACTTGAATATACAAATACCATATCTAAAAGAGAAATGATGGCTCAAGTTCTAGATGACATGGATTTAGAAAGAGAAAGAGGTATTACCATTAAGTCACATGCAATTCAAATGAATTACAAATTGGATGGCAATGATTATGTGCTCAATTTAATTGATACGCCTGGTCACGTTGACTTTAGTTATGAAGTTAGTAGAAGTATTGCTGCTTGCGAAGGTGCCCTTTTAATCGTCGATGCTTCTCAAGGTATTCAAGCCCAAACTATAAGTAATTTATACCTTGCAATTGAACATAATCTTGAAATTATTCCAATTTTAAATAAAATGGATTTACCTGGTGCAATGCCAGAAGAAGTAAAAGACCAAATTGTTGATTTAATAGGATGTGACAGAGAAAGTATCATTGCTGCCAGTGGCAAAACTGGAATGGGTGTTCATGACATTTTAAAAGCTATTGTTGCTAGAGTTCCATATCCAAAAGGTAATTTAAATGCACCTTTAAAAGCATTGATTTTTGATTCAGTTTTCAATTCATTCAGAGGAATCATAGCTTACTATAAAGTAATAGATGGTTCTATAAGTAAAGGCGAAATGGTGAAATTCATGAATACTGAAAATGAATATAATGCCGATGAAGTTGGTGCACTAAAATTGGTTCCAGAGCCTCGTCAACAAGTATTAGCTGGTGATGTTGGTTACATTATAACAGGAATTAAACAAGCCAAAGAAGTAAAGGTTGGAGATACGATTACCAGTAAGCTAAATCCAACTGCTGAGGCCATTAAAGGATTTGAAGATGTAAAGCCAATGGTCTTTGCGGGTATTTATCCTGTAGATACTGAAGATTATGAAGAACTAAGAGACAGTATGTTTAAGCTGCAACTGAATGATGCTTCCTTGGTTTTTGAACCAGAAAGTTCTGCTGCTCTAGGTTTTGGTTTCCGTTGCGGATTCCTTGGAATGTTGCACATGGAAATTATTCAAGAACGTCTTGAACGTGAGTTTGGAATGACTGTAATAACAACCGTTCCAAACGTTTCCTATAAAGCATACACCAAAAAAGGTGATATGGTTGAAGTTAACAATCCAAGTGATTTGCCAGATCCTAACTATATTGAATACGTTGAAGAACCATACATACATGCAACTATAATTACTTCAACTGATTTTGTAGGACCAGTAATTGCCTTATGTATGGATAAAAGAGGTTTAATCAAAAATCAAGTTTATTTAACAACTAATAGGGTAGAGTTGAGTTTTGAAATGCCTTTAGCAGAGGTTGTATTTGATTTTTACGATAAATTAAAATCTATCAGTAGAGGATATGCTTCTTTCGATTATCATCCTACCGAGTATAAATTATCACATTTAGTTAAAATGGATATCATGCTTAATAAAGATGTGATTGATGCACTTTCTTCAATTATCCATAGAGATAGAGCATACGATTTGGGTAAGAAAATTTGTAAAAAATTAAGAGAGCTTATTCCAAGGCAACAATTTGAAATTGCAATTCAAGCTTCAATTGGTGCAAAAATTATAGCAAGAGAATCTTTAAGCGCTTTACGCAAAGATGTTACCGCAAAATGTTATGGTGGTGATATCAGTAGAAAAAGAAAATTGTTAGAAAAGCAAAAAGAGGGCAAAAAACGAATGAGACAAGTAGGTAATGTTGAAATTCCTCAATCTGCATTTATGGCGGTGTTGAAGCTTGATGATTAATATTATTGCCTAAACAAATAACCTATCCGATTTCTTTTTGGAAACTGTGTCTGGCTTGCTTACTGTTTTTTAGCAGCTTTACAATGGTGTTGCCAGATTTGCCAGTTTTGCTTGAAGAAATTGGTGGCACACAATATAAATGGCTGATTATTCCATCCTTTGCCATTATTGCCTTATTTTCAAGACCCTTTAGTGGAAAATTTTCTGATTCAGTAGGTAGGGTTTTCGTAATGTGTATCGGTGCACTTATCACCACTTTGGCCTGCTTTTTTTATTTATTTATTCCAATTGTTTTATTGTTTTTTGCCAATAGAGCATTTCATGGCATATGTGCAGGATTTACACCTACTGGATTTACGGCATATGCTGACGATATAGTTCCTTTTGAAAAACGTGGGGAAGCAATGGGCATTGTTGGCATTTGCAATAATATTGGAAATGCAATTGGTTGGGTTATCGGCAGCAAATGCACCACAGAATTTGGACTTGATTCGACGTTTATTATTTCAGGTATTTTAGGATTGATTTCTTTTTTTATATTTTTCAGTCTTGATGAGTCAATAAAGCATCCATCAAAAATTTCTTGGTCCAATTTCAAAATTAAGAAAAATGAACTTTTCGAAAAAAGAGTATTGATTCCTTCTGTTGTCCTTTTGTTAAGTGCATTTTCATCAGGTGCAGTATTGGCTCTAATCGCTGATTATTCAAATTTTGTTGGGATTGAAAATAAAGGAACCTATATGGCAATCTACATTGTTTCATCAATTTTTGTAAGATTCATGGCCGGAAGGTGGAGTGACCGTTATGGTCGACGGATAATATCAATTATTGGTTCTATATTTTTATGTTTAAGTATGCTATGCCTAGCTTTTTATTCTGAAATAGAAACTTATATAATTTCTTCAGTATTCTTTGGACTTGGTTTTGGTTTAATTTCTCCTTCCTTATTTGCTTGGGCAGCCGATCTTGCTTTACCTGGATTGAAAGGGAAAGCCTTTGGAACATTATTTATTTTCTTAGAATTAGGAATTATTTTAGGGTCAGGGTTTGCCGGACTGATTTATAATAACAACACTGCTAATTTTTTCAAAGCATTTCTTGTGTCTGGAATTCTTGCCGCTTTACCTCTCATTTTAATCTTGCCTGTTTTTTCTAAACATAAGCATTCTAGGTAAAGCAACACTAATCTTAAATTTCTACGATTCAATCCATTTGAAAATTTTCAATAGATTGATCCGAATGTTTGTATGGACTTTTTTATTGAATTAATTAAACCAAAGCTATTTTAATAAATATATATTAATATTTAATTTAATAAGTAAATAAAGCACAAAATAAATATTCTAAAATTCTACCAGATGGATAAGAAAATTAATCTTTCATAGCTTAATTGGGGGAGAAATCTGTAAAATTGATCGTAGGGAAGGAGCAGCCAGCAGAAAAGTGCTATTTTAATGTCCTAGACTTTGATATTTATTGAATGTATAATAATATGTATATCAGGTATATATGTAGTTTATATAATATATAGCTTTATGTAGTTAAATTTGATTTAAAATCTTTTAATACCCAATATTCTTGATTGCATGCCGGTTTGAATTTACAATTGGATAGCCTCGTAGCCAAGCAATTACAAGTGTAAAATGTACAAATCGATGAAAATTAGGCAATTACATCTCATAAATGAGCCCCCTTAGATTATTTACATTTGTAAAATATTGGATTTACATTTGTAAACTTAATTCATTACATTTGTAAACGCTTTGATTTACAGCTGTAAAGGCTGATTTTAAATATTATAATATGCTAGAATCCAGGATAATAGAGGTGTTTAATTACACTAAGTTAAGTAGAATTGACTTTGCCAACAAGATAGGTATATCCAATGCCGTGCTTTCCCATATTAGCTCAGGTAGAAATAAAGCCAGCACAGATTTAATTATTAGTATACTTAATAATTTTGAAGACATAAATTCAGAATGGTTGCTTTTTGGCAAAGGTGACATGTTAAATACCCAAAAGGGACAGAACATGGATGTGATAAAGAATGATTTGCTTTATCGTTTAAATAAAATTGATGCTAAAAAGAGGGAATTGGAAGATCTAATTGCTGATTTCCAAGCTTATATAGAAAATTTGAAATAAGATTAAAAGAGTGTTGTTTGCTTCACATTAAATATGTGTGCGTAAAACAAATCACTTAGCATTTTCTGGGATTTTGCTAAATAATCTTTGTCTACACTATAAATTACACTGGTTTTGTGGTTCTTACCTTTTATTAACTGAGCATTTCTTAGTTCACTAAGGTGTTGTGATACAGTTGATTGGCTTAATGGAAGTTTGTCAACTATCTCTTGGCAGGTTTGATCATTTTTAGCTAATAGAATTTTTATGATTTTTATTCTAGCAGGGTGTCCTAATGCTTTACAAACTGTACTAAGGTCTATTTCAGCCTCATCAAACAGTGATTTTTTACTCATTGCCATACCATGCAAATATAAAATTGTTTTTGCAGACTGCAAATCCTTTAATTGAAAAAATAAAATAAAAGCATATTTTATTGTGTTTCAATGGATAAATTCGTTGAAGAAACGACTATTTGCTATTTTTTTAATTTCCACCTGCGGTGGCTCCATAACCAGTTGTGCGGATTCTCTTGAATTCGTCTCTCTAACTCCTGGGTATGTTGGGTGCTTATGTATCCTTCGCTTGGTTTTTCACCAGCTTCAACAAGAAGTTTAGTATCACAGCTATAATATCCTCTCTTGTAACTATTTACATATGTAAAATAAACCGGTAAATTAAATTTTTGAGCCAATTTTTCAGCCCCTGGAAGTACGGCTGTTTCCTGATTTAGGAAATTCAACCAATAGGCAGACTCTTTATCTGAAGGAGATTGATCTGCAATTAGTATTAACGTGAATGGTGTTTTCTGCACCATAATGTAACGGGCAATTTGAGCCATTGGAACTTGTTCTACCCCAAAAGCTGTTCTTGCGCGATTCATTAGTTTATCAAAGTGTTTATTTGTCAGTGGTTTATATACTCCAACAAGTCTGTTTTTCATAAATAAAGGACCTGATCGGCATACCCATTCCCAGTTTCCACAGTGTCCCATAATAACGATTGCACTTTTTTGATCTTTGTACAGCTGATCAATTAAGTCAAGATTATTATATGTCATCCTTTTTTTAAGTTCCTTTTCACTAATTGTGAAGCCTTTTATGGATTCAACCAATAAATCACATAAGTATTTATAATATTTCTTTTCAATTAAGCTTCGTTCTAATTCTGATTTATCAGGAAAAGAATTTTTTAAGTTTTCTCTAACAACTTTAATCCTATATTTAATTAATCGGTAAAATACTATATAAAGTAAATCAGATAGTATGTATAAAATTGAAAGGGGCAGCCTGGAAATCAATAATAAAAATTGAATTCCTATAGTGTTAAAAAATGAATTTAGAATTTTCATAACCCTTTATTCCGTTTTCTTAATTAGTTAAAACAAAATCATAAAGAGTTTCCTCATTCAATTTATTTGTCAAAGGAAAGCTTCTTACTTGATATATCTAAAATCATGGCCAGATTTTAATTGTATGATAAACTCATACATTAATTCAATAACCTTTTCTAGATCATCTTTGTGAACTGTTTCCACAGTGGTGTGCATGTATTTAAGCGGCAAGGAGATAAGTGCAGATGGAACACCTTCGCCACTGTAGGCAAAACTATCGGTATCAGTTCCTGTGCTTCTACTTACTGCAGCCCTTTGAAAGTTAATTTTTTTCTTGTCGGCAACCTCTATAATCATTTTCAATAGGTTGTTTTGGACAGCTGGTCCGTAGGTTAAGACAGGTCCATTACCACATTTTTGGTCGCCTTGCTTCTTTTTATCGTATAAAGGCGAATGAGTATCATGGCATACATCTGTTATAATAGCAACGTCAGGCTTAATTTTCCTAGAGATCATTTCTGCACCTCTTAGGCCAATTTCTTCTTGAACAGCATTAACGATATATAAACTAAATGGAAGTGATTTCTTTTTTTCTTTGATTTTCCTCGCAACTTCAGCAATCATGTACCCACCAATTCGATTGTCTAAAGCTCTACCACAAAGATAATTTTCATTTAGTTCCATTAATTCATCTTCAAATACGGCGACAGAACCAACATGAATCCCAAGTTTTTCAACTTCAGATTTTTTAGCACATCCTACATCTATAAAAATATTATCCATGCTTGGAGTAATATCTTTTTCGCCATTTCTTACATGTATGGCAGGCCATCCAAAAATTCCTTTTACCGGACCTTTATCAGTAAGTATGTTAACCCTCATAGATGGGGCGATCATATGATCAGAACCACCATTGCGGGTAACATATATGTATCCATCATCACTTATATACTTAACAAACCAAGAAATTTCATCAGCATGGGCTTCAATTACTACTTTGTATTTTTTCCCAGGATTAATAATACCGGCAACCGATCCATAAGCATCGGTAATATATTCATCAATATATGGCTTTAAGTATTCAAGCCATATTTTCTGACCAGAAGTTTCAAAACCTGTGGGAGAGGTATTGTTAAGGTAATTGTGTAGAAACAAATTACTTTTTTTGTCCATAAATATTCAATTAGAATGGAAGGTCGTCGTTGTTATCATTGTTTGAAGAACC
Organism: Bacteroidia bacterium; assembly: GCA_030158725.1. Lineage (GTDB taxonomy): Bacteria > Bacteroidota > Bacteroidia > NS11-12g > UBA955 > JABMMZ01. The sequence continues at coordinate 2,341 of JAOASJ010000036.1, read as the reverse complement.
CATGTCTTCAAAAACAGGCGGCGCAGGATTTGCTCTATTGGTATCAACAGGAGCGTTACCTGAAGCTGCACCAGCTGCTTCGATTTTCCAAAATCTTACATCTGTATACCATCTGCCGTTGTATTCGCGACTTTCAAGATTAACTGATAATTTTACTTCGTCGTTAATATTGAAGCGGTTTAGATCATCAACTTTTTCAGTCCATGCAGAAACGCATACTTTCTTTGGAAATTTTTCACTTGTTTCAACTATGAAATCTTGCTTTTTCCATCCACCTTTTGCACTTGTACCTTCTTGTAATCCGAGTTTTTGAATAATTCTACCTGTAATTTCCATTTTAATAAAGATTGAAGTACAAATATACAATTAAAAAAAAATCAAATTTGCCACCATTAGCAATTATTATATACAACTTTTCATCTATCTTTAAGTAAGTAATGATTTGATTCATTGATTGATGACTAAAATATCAAAAATGTTTTTCAACAAAAAGTAAAATATTTGCGAATAGGCAGCTTGCCACCTCAATTTGTGATTTTCAAGAATAATTTCGAGAAAAAACATGTTTAAATTTTAAGTAATAAATACCAAATTTAAAGTGTTTTATGGTTTTTTTGTAAAAAAATAAACATTTAATAATGAGGTGATTATGTTTGATATCAACATATTAAAACACATATTTCCGCAAGATTGTAATGTGCCTTAAAAACCGACAAATCGACTTGAATTATTACTTACATTTGTCGTAATCATTACAAAAATACATATTGTTTAAAAAAATATCTTTTTTATTGTTTGTATTGCTAGCCTATTCTGTTTCAAATGCTCAAGCAATTAGAAACTATACGTTGGAAATAAATTGTAAAACTAGAACCTACAATTCCAGTCAAAGTATATTAGAATTTAAATGGCATTATAGAAGTCCTAATGCATCTGCACAATATGTATACAGAAAAAACAAAGACAGATATGATTGGGGCAGTCCGTATCGAATTTTAGGAAATAGAGATAGCAGTTTTAATGATACCATTGTTACTGGAAACGCTTATGAATATATGGTTGAGAAAGACAATGGCCCAGATGGTTTTGCAATTTATGGTTTTTTATATGCCTCACACAAGTTAGCTGCAACTGCATCTAGGGGCAAAATTATTTTGATTGTTGACAGTACAAACAAATCTTTTCTAGACAATGAAATCCGAACTTACCGCAATGATTTAATAGGTGATGGATGGAAGACAATAATTAAGTGGGTTTCACCGAATACAACTGTTCCACAAATTAAATCGTATATTGTCTCTCAATACAATTTAGATCCTAGCAATGTTAAGAGTGTGGTATTAATAGGAGACATCGCTGTCCCATATTCAGGCAATTATGAGCATTATACAATTTATCCACCAGATGGACATACCCGCGTAGCAGGATATGGTCCAAGTCACGAAGGGGCTTGGCCAACTGATTTGTATTATGGCAGCATGAGCCCAACTGTTTGGAAAGATTCTTTGATTACAAATACATTTGGGGTTAGGCCAGCAAATAGAAATGTTCCTAATGATGGAAAATTTGATGTAACTGAGTTGCCCAATTTGCTCCAATTACAAGTTGGAAGAATTGATTTGTCAAATATGACCTTGTTTAAAAATGATGTTCCAGACACTTCTCATATAGAAAGAGAATTATTAAAACGATATTTCATTAAAAATCATGCATTTAAACACAAATTGGTTACCATAAAAGAACGTTGCTTATTGGATGATAACTTTGGTTTAGTAAACGCAGGTGGAATATTTGAGCATTTTGGAACAAGTTCTTATAGAAACATGGCCCCATTAATTGCAGACTCTGTTGTGAAGAACCTCGATTATTTGACTGAATTAAACACAAAAGATTATTTATGGAGCTTTGGTTTTGGCAATGGCAGTTACTTAAACTGTAGTGGGGTTGCAACAACTGCGCAATTGGCTTCTACCTCACAATCTATCAAAAGTGTTTTCACTGGTTTCATGGGGTCTTTCTTTGGCGATTGGGATACAGCTAATAACTTTTTACGTGCACCCTTGGCAGCAAAAGGCAATGTTTTAAATTCTTTTTGGACAGGTAGGCCACATTGGTATTTTCACCACATGGCAATGGGAGAAACAATAGGTTTTTCAGCAATGCGTTCACAAAATAATTACGATTCTTTCTGGACGCCAATTGTTGGTTGGACTATTCCTTTGTATCCAGTAACTTATTTTACCTACAATTCTTTTCAAGTTCATTCATCTTTGATGGGCGATCCAACTGTTAGAATGCAGCCTTTTGATCCAATTCATAATTTGTTGGCTAGACAAGACAG
>JAOASJ010000035.1 GCA_030158725.1 Bacteroidia bacterium | reverse complement strand
TTCTTTTACCAAGCCTTATGTATTTTATTCGATATGCCTTCCTCTGTTTACTCTGTATTCCCGCCATACTTCATGCCCAAGGTCTGAACGATGACTTTGAAGGCAATGGCAATATCACTACTTGGGCGGGCGACGGTAGTGCCATCAATACCCGTTTGCTCAACCCATTTAAAAATGCCGGTAACAATTCCGACTCTGTCTTGTCATACACCGATAATGGTGGTTTATATGCCAATGTGCGTTTTGATGCTAGCCGAAATTTTAGTTTGTTAGAACACTATGTCTTTACCCTTAAAATTTATATTCCTTCCAGCGGATTAACAGGTTCTCAAAACAATCAGATTTCTTTGAAACTGCAAGATGGCAAGTTGGCTGAACCATGGTCTACCCAATCGGAGATCATTAAAACGGTGCAGCTCAACCAATGGCAAACCATCACATTTGATTTTAAAAACGACAACTATATCAATCTAAATGGTGGTTCTTTACCACCCACTCAGCGCGGCGATTTTAACCGTGTGGTGATTCAGATAAATGGAGAGAACAATACCGATAAGGTCTTGGCGTATATAGACGATTTTGAATATGAGTTTGTTAAAATTGTAGACACCCGTGCTTACACCTTGGTGTGGTCTGACGAATTCAATGGCAATGGTGCGGTAGATAGCAACAAATGGCATCACCAAACCCGACTGCCTATTTCAGGTTCTTGGTACAATGGAGAAATTCAACATTACACAAACAGAACGAATAACTCGTTTATGCAAAATGGCAACTTGAGTATAGTGGCGAAAAAGGAGAATTTTACCGACCAAGGATTTGCCAAGAATTATACCTCAGCGCGCTTGAATTCTAAGTTTGCTTTTAAATACGGAAAGGTAGAGTTTAGAGCCAAATTACCAAGCGGTGTAGGAACTTGGCCAGCCTTGTGGATGTTGGGAAAAAACATAGATGAGGATGGTGCGTATTGGGACAATATGGGTTATGGCAGTACCCCTTGGCCCGCTTGTGGTGAAGTGGATATTATGGAACATTGGGGCAGCAACCAAAACTATGTTCAAAGTGCTATGCATACACCTTCCAGTTTTGGCGGAACGGTTAATCTGGGCGGCAGAACGGTATCAACTGTCTCTTCAGCTTTTCATGTGTATGCTTTGGAATGGACGGCTGAGAAAATGGTGTTTAGTGTCGATTCAATTGTGCATTACACCTATAATCCTAGCGACAAAAATGCAAGTACTTGGCCCTTCGATTCAGAACAATATTTGTTGATGAACGTGGCCATACAAAACAATATATCATCGAACATTACTCAGGCTGCTATGGAAGTAGATTATGTTCGTGTGTATCAAGAAACCAAGAGCAGTGTTCAGTCTGCAACTAAAACACCAAATGTAAAAGTGTATCCAAATCCGTTTGCCCACAAGCTTACAATCGCTATTGATGCAAACGATATGGAGGACATAGCGGTTGAAATACAGTCGCTTCAAGGACAGGTTGTGTATTCGACAATGGTCAACTTAGTAGACGGAAAAATTGAGATTAACGGACTGGATCATTTACCTGCAGGAGTATACTTTTTAAGATACACGATTGAGGGAATACCGGTGGTGGTGAAGGTAGGGAAGGAATAGGGTATAGGGTACCCACCTTCGTTTCACTTACTCCTCCACCTTCACTTACACTAAAACTATGACAACAAACGGACAGCTGCACGGAGACGGTGGGCAAAGTAGGGGTTAGGGTCTAGTCTTTTCGGAAAAACTTCAAGAATTACATTAGTTTTGGTTTGTGGTGTATTAATTATCATTTTCTCAATTTCTCAGTTTATCAGTTTCTCAATTTATCATTTTCTCTATCCCGTGGCGTGAATGGAGCGACCTGCCCTGTGTCGTATTCGCGACTTGTATTATTCAACCTAGCTTTATAGAAAGTATTAGCGAATTCTGACACGGGGAGCGGAATTCTCTGCCACTGGGATCAATTTATCATTTTTTCATTTTTTCAGTTTCTCAATTTCTCAATTTCTCATTTTTCACTATCTTAGTAATACTTTAAAACTAAAAAAAATAAACCTATAGGTTGATTTTATGAAAATTATTACGATATTTGCAAAACGATTATTTGCATTTCAATTTGAAAAGGAGCGCAAAAATGAGCTGTCAAGGTTGTTAGATGATTGGAATGACGTTGGTAAATTATACCAATTTATACTTGAGAATAAGTATGATGCACCAATGGGGTTTTCAATTCAGGAACTTGTAGAGCAATTAATTCGTAACGCTAATGAGATAGATGAGAACTTGTTTGCCATATCAAACGACCCCAATAGGAATTTGGGAGAGTTTTTTAAACCATTACACAATAGTGAGTACCGTGTCTTGGACTTGTCAAAACAAAAAGGACGCAGAAGTTTTTTAAGGATTTATGCCCTTCGAATTGATGAAAATTGTTATGTAATTACTGGTGGTGCAATAAAGTTTCACCATTTAAATAAAGATAGAAAACACACGAAAATAGAAATGGAGAAATTGAATTTATGCAGAGATTATTTGAAATTTCATGGTGTATTTGACGATGCTTCATTCTATGAATTTATAATTGAAAATTAAGGTGATGAAAGAAAAATTATTTAAAATAGCACTTGAGGAAGATGAAAAGACGCTTAAGCAGATAAAGAAGCGCATTCAAAATAGAGATGCTCTAAAAGAATCACAACAAATAGCTTTAAAAGTATTGTTAAAATTAAGCGAATTGAACTGGTCGCAGAAAGATTTGGCAAATAAAATGCTGGTAAGTCCACAACAAATCAATAAAATTGTAAGTGGAAAAGAAAACCTAACGATAGAAACTTTAGTAAAGTTGCAGAAGATTTTAAACATTAAAATTTTCGCCTCAGAAGTTGAAAGTAAAACCAATCAAAGAAAAAGATCAATTCCTAAATCGAATTAAATTGTCCAAACTAATTTAAGTTTCCAAACTACTAAACCCTAGACGCTAAACCCTAGTCCCTGACAAAATGAATCCCCTCGTTGATCAATACCTCGACATAGGCTGTGGCCGTTGCTCCCTCGGAGGAACGCCGCAATGCAAAGTGCATTTTTGGCCACAAGAACTTAATGTTTTAAGACTCTTAATTCTTGATTGTGGTTTGACCGAGGAAGTGAAATGGGATGTGCCTTGTTATACCTTTAACGGAAAAAATATTTTGATTTTGGCAGCGCTTAAAAACTATTGCTCCATTAGCTTTTTCAAAGGTGCCTTGTTGGGTGATGAAGACAAATTATTAAGCAAGCCTGGTGAAAGTACCCAAGGAGGTAGGGTTATGAAATTTACAAGTGTAGAACAAATTGTAGAATTAGAACCCAGTATCAAAGCCTATATATTCGAAGCCATAGAGGTCGAGAAAGCGGGACTAAAAATAGAAGTCAAAAAGGAACTTGATCCTTTGCCAGAAGAATTAGTTGAAGCGTTTAAAAACGATAAGATTTTAGAAGCAGCCTTTTACAATTTAACCCCAGGTCGACAAAGGGGATATGTCTTGTTTTTCAATCAAGCCAAGCAAGCGAAAACACGCATAGCGCGTATTGAAAAGTCTAGA
>JAOASJ010000034.1 GCA_030158725.1 Bacteroidia bacterium | reverse complement strand
TATGGCTTATTCAATGCTTCTATAATCAAACTGTTTTTGTCGTATACATCAAAAACATATCTAGGCTTTTGAAATTCATCAAATACAATAGTCCGGTAATCAAAAAAGACAATTAAAGGATTCTCTACCTTTATATACTTCGTGGTCTTTACAATTTTCTTATAACTGCTGGTATCCTCTCTCCATTTTCTTGCCCTTGCCGTATCCTTTGGCTCTATTCCCATCATCTCCAATATGTCGTCGTACGATTTCTTTACATTGGCCTGTAAAACAAATCCTGTTAAATCTACCGGACTTTGAACCCTTACACAACCGTGGCTGACCGCTCTATTGTTTTGCTTAAACTTGTTCTTTAATGGGGTGTCATGCAAATACACATCAAATGGGTTCTTAAATGTGAACTTTATTTTGCCCAAGGAATTGTCATCGCCCGCGTTTTGTCTGATGGTGTATGGTATATTGCCTGGACTGAGTTTTCGCCAATTAATTGAATATGGATTTACAGGTACCCCGTCTTTTAATACTTGATAATTGTTGCGGTTCAAATACCCAGGGTCTTTTAATATATGGGCATACATTTCTCTACCAACTATACTCGAAGGTACTGTCCAAGTCGGATTTAACACCACCCAATCTACATTGCTATATATCTGCGGAGTCTCATGGTTCATCGGCTTGTCTGCATAATTCTTACTCACCACATATTTCTTTAGCTTGCTGTCGTAATACCTTTCCTTTCCCTGACCCACACAAACCAATAAGGTTTTAACACTATCGGCATAGTGCATATACAAAGTAAATTCTGGGATATTTACTCGAATGAATGGCTTGGGTGGTTCGATGCCAAACCATTTTATGCGTTCTATATTGGCCCTTATCTCATCAATTTTATCGTTTCTTGATGCATTTAAAATCTTTAAGGTTGATTTTCCAATAATGCCGTCATCACTCAAATTACTGGTCTTTTGAAAAGCTTTAATATAATTCGCAAGCTCTCTTTTATACACCATTTCATTTTTATATTTCTCTAATAAACTGTCTGGTGCAAGTCCGAGTTCAACCAAGCGTATGGCCAAACTGCTAACAATTGTGGTGGTATCACCGGGTTTTATTTTCCTTATTCCAACTGTGTCGATGAATGTTTCACTTCCATTGGTTTCAGAATATGCCACCCTCAACATATTGCGCAACAAAGGATAGTCCTTATGCTGGGGTTGGTATTGTATTAGTTTTCTAATCCCTGAATCTTTGTCCAAAACCCCGAGCAAATTAAAACTAGGATGGTTGGGAAAGGGTAAGGTGTATTTCATGCCCAATACCAATTTCGGATTGCTTCGCCCCAATACTTTGTCGTGCCAAACCGAAACCAAATAATTGTTGAAGTATAAATCGGCTATGGCTAAACTGGTATATACCGCAGGAACTTTTTGTTTCTTGGCAAGGTCTAAGTATTTTAATACGGTGTCTAATTTATAATGGCTTGGTTTAAGGCCTTCGTAAACCAAACTGTCGTCAATTTTCTTAATCGACTCTATGGTATTTGAGTCTTGAATTTCGAGCAAACTTAGTGGTTCAAACCCTTTGGCTTTGTATACATAGTATAAGGTGTCAAAGTAATGGGTAAAATTGCTGTCGTTCTTTAACTTATTTAAATGACTTTCTAAGATTGGCTTTATTTCTTCAAGTTCGAAATCAGCTAGTTTTTCCTCTATTTTGGTTTTCTTTTTACAAGCGTTGAAAATGAGTAAAACAAAAAGTCCGACGGTTAACAGTGTTTTTAAACTGGTTTTCATGTTTAATTACAACAAATATAAGGTGAATAAATTTGGATATTGAAAAATATTAAATACTCTTTTATATTAAAATATTAATCGATGTTTTACTCTTTTTAGTCTTATACACAAACAATTAGGATTTAAGTTTGTTAGATTTGCATCGACTTTATGAAATATATTTTCTCGCTCTTAATTGTTCTACTGGCTTCCGCTGGATTTTCAAATTTAAATGCTCAAAACAAAGTAACCTTAAGTGGTTATGTTAAAGATTCTGCCAATGGCGAAGCTCTTACTTCTGCAACAATTTCTGTTGAAGGTAGCGTATTTACAAGTGCCACCAATATGTATGGCTTTTATTCTTTATCAGTTTTGCCAGGTACTTATACTGTATCGTTTTCTAACTTTGGATACAAAACCGAAAAGATTCAAATCGAAATTTCGAGTAATATTACAAAAAACGTAGACCTTTCTAGAACTGAATCCAATTTGAAAAATGCCGTGGTTAAAGGCAAGAAAAAGGAGAATCAAGTTGAGAAAGTTGAAATGAGTACCAACAATTTGAACATTATACAAATTAAGAAAGTTCCCGCTTTATTAGGAGAAGTTGACATTGTTAAAAGTGTTCAATTACTTCCTGGAGTAAGCACCGTTGGTGAAGGCGCTACAGGATTCAACGTTCGTGGTGGGAGTATTGATCAAAATTTAATTTTGCTAGACGAAGCACCAGTATTCAATTCTTCACACTTATTTGGCTTCTTCTCAGTTTTCAACCCTGATGCGGTTAAAGACGTTAAATTAATTAAAGGGGGTATGCCTGCACAATATGGTGGTCGCTTGTCATCAACATTAGATGTGCGTATGAAAGAGGGTAACAATAAGAAATTTGAAGTGAATGGTGGTGTTGGAATTATATTTAGCCGTTTATCAATTGAAGGACCTATCGCCCATAAAAATCCGAAAATGAAAAACAAGTCGTCTTTCATTGTGGCGCTTAGAAGAAGTTATGCGGATGCCTTAGCGAAACCGTTTTTGGTGAACAATGAAAATTTGAAAAATGCGATTTTCTACTTTTATGATTTTACAGGAAAAGTAAATTACACCTTCAATGCAAACAACCGCTTGTTTTTATCAGCCTATGTTGGTAGAGATGCTTTCGGTGCTCCAGGTGCTAAGTTTGATTGGGGAAACAAAACCACAACCATCCGTTGGAACCATTTATTCTCTAAGAAAATATTTTCAAACTTTACAGCTTATTATAGTAAGTACGACTACCAACTTGGTTTTGGTACAGGAAAAAACACCTTTGAATGGAAATCAAATATTGTCAATTTCAGTGTAAAACCTGATTTTACCTTTTACATCAATCCAAGAAACACCTTGCAATTTGGCGTTGTTTCAACCTATTATATCTTCAGTCCTGGTCAAGCAATTTCACAAGATGAAGGCTCTAGAGTTGATTTTGGTTTGCCTAAAAAATATGCTTTAGAAAATGCCATATACATTGAGAACGAGCAAAAAGTAAACGACAATTTTACCATGCGTTACGGTATTCGTTTCTCTAGTTTCAACTACATAGGTAAAGGTTCTGCTCTGATTTTAGAAAAGAACAATTTCGCGCAAAGAGCCAATGTTGTAGCTGAGCAAACTTACAATGCAAGAGAAGTTATCCAATCATACAATACGCCTGAACCACGTTTTTCAGCCAATTATAAATTGAACAAGCTTTCATCTGTAAAAGCGAGTTACAACCGCATGGCTCAATACCTGCATTTGATTTCTAACACTGCTGCTTCAGTTCCTTTAGATGTTTGGACCCCATCAACCAATAACATTAAACCGCAAATCGCTGACCAAGTCGCTATTGGATATTTTAGAAATATTGGTAAAAACCTAGATTATGAATTGTCTGCAGAGGCCTTTTATAAAACATTACAAAACCAAATTGACTACATCGATGGTGCGAATTTATTGTTGAATAGCCAACTTGAAGCTGAATTGTTAAGTGGAAAGGGTAGAGCATACGGATTAGAAATTTATGCTAAAAAGAACTCTGGAAAATTAACAGGTTGGTTGTCTTATACCTTATCAAAATCAGAAAGACAAGTTGATGGTATTAGCAACAACGATTGGTATAACAACCGTTTTGATAGAAGACACAATGGAAATATAACTGCAAGTTATGAGATTTCTAAAAAATGGTCAGCTTCAGGAAGTTTCGTTATTGGCTCAGGAACACCAACCAATTTGCCAAATACAAAATACAGTTTTCAAGGCTATCAAGGCATACCTCAAAATGCTTCTGGTTTGAGAAATAATGTAACAATTAAACCCTTCCACAGACTCGATTTGTCTGCGACTTATGTACACAAGAAAACGGCCAAGTGGGAGAGCAATTGGGTGTTTGGCGTTTACAATGTTTACAAACGTAGAAACCCATTTTCTTACTACACACAAAACAATCCTGACAACAACATGCAAACCCAATTAATTAGATACTCTGTAATTGGTAGCATTATTCCTTCTGTATCTTGGAACTTTAAATTTTAATCTGAAACACAATGACAAAAAATATATTTAGACTTTCTTTCGCAATTATAGCAGCACTTTCATTTTCATCTTGCGAAGATTCTATTGATTTAGACCTAGGCACTCCTGTTGATCAAATCGTCATAGATGCTGTGATCAATCAAACAGCAGACACACAATTTATAAAAATCACAAAGTCTATCGCCTACCTGGACAATGGAACTTATAAGGGTTATGAAATGGATACCGTAGGTATTTTGGATACCTCAAATTTTGTTTTCCATCAATTTACTTACAGAGGAAATGGCGTGTATTATTTTGTGCCTAGTTCAGCCAATGTGTTTAAGTTTGGCAGCACCTACCAATTAATCGCAAAAGACGGCGCTGACACTTACTTTTCACAAAGTACATTAAACTCGCCAACCAGCATCGATTCATTTACTTATGCGTATAAAGAAAGAGGTTCATTTGGCGGACCGAAAGGCAACTACATTACTTTATGGGCAAAAGACAAAGTAGGTAAAGGTGATTTTTATTGGTTCAAATTGTATAGAAACGACAGTTTACAAGCTACGGCAGGAGATATTTTAATTGCCCAAGACAATTCAACAACAGCTGATGGAAAGGGTGACGGCGACTTATTTATTGTTCCAATCAGAGACAATTTTACGTCTAGACCATTTATAAGTGGTGAAACTGCTAGAATTGAGATATTGAGTATCACACCAGAATTGTATTATTATTTGAATTTAATCAGCACCCAATTAAACAACACCGGCTTGTTTGCTGTGCCACCGAGTAATATTCCGAGTAACATTGTTTGTGTTAATGACCAGAAGAAAAAGGTGTTAGGATTTTTCAGTATGGCAGGGAAGGTGAGTACTCAGAAAATAGTAATACCTTAGGTCTAGATTTAATAGGTATTTCCAAATTTATTTGAAAAGAGTTTTTTTGGGAATAAATTTATTTAACAATAATTTAATATTAGAGGTTTGTTTTTTAGGCCAAAACAATGAGAATTTTTCTGTTTTGGTATTTAGGTAAATGTTAAAATTAATCATTTGTAATGACTATTAGTTGTTACGTCCGATTAATTAATTGAAATTCAGACACATTCGTATTTTAAATCCGGTAAATTGTCATTAAAAAATGACAGTCTTAATCTGATATTATGAACGTTCATCGGATAAGCTAATTTTAACAATAAAAATGCAGAAAATTTGAAATTTCTCTATTATTATTGCAGCAACAACTAATTTTTTCATTAAATGAGTCAAGCGCAAGTTAAAAAATCTACAAATTGGGTTAGTATTCTTACAATTCCCGCAGCATTAATCGTTTCAATCTTATTATACATTTTTGTATTCGGAGATCCTGACAACTTCAATGCAGATCATTCACCAAAAGAAGGCAATTTCTTTGCTATCATTCACGAAGGTGGTGTTATCGTTCCAATTCTAATGACATTATTCTTAACAGTATTTACTGTGGTAATCGAACGTTTGTTTACTGTTTATTCAGCTAAAGGAACAGGTTCATTGGAAACATTCTTACAAAAAGTTAAAACCAATCTTAACAGCGGTCAAGTAGCTGCTGCAGTTGCTGATTGTGACAAACAAAAAGGTTCTGTTGCAAACGTAGTAAGAGCAGGTTTAAATAAATATTCTGAAATGGAAAAAGATACTGAGCTTGAAAAAGAGCAAAAAGTATTGGCTATCCAAAAAGAAATGGAAGAAGCTACTTCATTGGAATTACCAATGTTAGAAAAGAACTTATCTATTTTGGCTACCATTGCATCAGTTGCAACTTTGATTGGTCTATTAGGTACTGTAATCGGTATGATCAAGGCGTTCTCTGCTTTGGCTACTGCAGGTACTCCTGACCCAGCTGCATTGTCTGCTGGTATTTCTGAAGCGTTGATCAACACAGCTATCGGTATCGGTACTTCTGCTGTTGCGATTATATTCTACAACGTATTTACTGGAATGATTGATAAATTGACCTATGGTATTGATGAAATAGGTTTCAGTATTTCTCAAACATTTGCTTCAAAAAACAAATAAAACCTGCATACTGGTAATTAATCCAAAACATGCCAAAAGTTAAAATTCCACGTAAAAGTACCTCTATTGATATGACCGCAATGTGCGACGTATCATTCTTGTTGCTTACGTTTTTCATGTTGACTTCTAAGTTTAGACCACCTGAAGTGGTTCCAATTGATTTGCCGAACGCCCGTTCTCAAACCAAATTGGACCATGTGATGACCATCACAGTGGACAAAGACGGTGCTGCATATTTCAGTTTAACTGAAACATCAGACAGAGAAAGTCTATTGGAAAATATGCTGACTATCCACAAAGAAATTCAACTAACCAATAACCAAAAGAAAGCTTTCAAAGGTTTGGATATGTTCGGGTTCTCTTTGGCTGAAATGCCAGGTATCTTAGCCTTGAATCCAACCCAATTTAAGAACTACAAGCAGAATGGTATACCTACGGATTCTGCAAAGTGCGAATTGGCCGAATGGGTATTGCAAGCGAGATATGTTGATCCTGCAATGAAAATTGCAATAAAAGGAGATAGAAACAGCAACATCAAAGCAATAAAGAAAGTCATGTCGGCGTTAACAGATAAAGTAAACGTTCAAAAGTTTAATCTGATAACTACCTTGGCTGGAAATGCACAAAAACAAGTCACTAAAGTAGAAGATCAAAAATAAGTCATAAAACATGGCAGAAATAAATACCGCGGAAGGCGGCAGTAAAAAGAAACACGGCGGGAAGTCACGGTCAAAGAAAATGTCGACCAAGGTGGATTTAACACCAATGGTTGACTTAGCTTTTCTATTGATTACTTTCTTCATGTTAACCACAACATTGAATAAACCCAATGCAATGGAACTTAACATGCCAAAGAAAGCCCTTGATGATAAAGAAATGGTTAAAATCAATGAGGAGTTGCTTCTTAATATTATATTAGATAAAGACAATGCTGTTTGGTTTTATGAAGGTACCACAGTAGCTGATTTAAAGAAAACCGTTTTTGCCAATGAAAAAGGTATCCGCGATATCATTTATTGGAAACAAGATATGCTTGAGAAATCTTATGGCAGCAAAGACACAATGATTTGCTTGATTAAGACTACAGAGGATGCAAAATTCAAAAATATGGTGGACGCATTAGATGAAATGGATATCACAGGTGTTAAGCGCTATGCCTTGCAAGATATACAAGCAATCGAAATTGAAGCCATTAAGAATGGAGGAAACGTTAAAGTAATTCAGTAATTTCCTATTTTATATTTACCTATTATAACTATTGTGTATTAACCTTTAAAAAAGAACCCTTATGGAAAACAGAGAAACCTACTTAGGACAAACCATGGATGACATTGTTTTTGAAACAAGAAACAAAGCCTATGGTGCATTCATTCTTCGTGGGGCTTATGCAAAAAACATGCTTAAAGCCTTAGGAATAAGTTGCAGTTTATTTGTGTTTAGTCTTTACACCCCTAAAATGGCCAAATCAATTGGTCTATTTTCAGATGAGCCAGAAGAACAACTAGATACAACGACCATTACCTTAGCTCCTCCTCCCTCTATTAAAAAGGATGATGTTCCGCCACCACCACCACCACCAGAGCCAATTGTCGAAAGACCAACAGCGAAGTTTATGGAAATGAAGGCGGTTGAAAAAGATAAAGCGGAAGATCCACCACCAACCATCGAAGAACTTGAAGATAAAGATATCGGAAAGAAAGATGTTGAAGGTAAAAAAACCGATGACCCAGAACCAATTATTCCACCTTCTGGAGGCGACGGTGAAGACACTAAAGTTTACACCAACGTTGACCAAGAAGCCGAGTTTATTGGCGGAGACGCTGCTTTCTACGCTTTCTTAGATGATAACTTAGTTTATCCTCCTGGACCAAAAGCAAACGAAATCGAAGGTGTTTCAACCATTGTATTCGTGGTAACCCAATCAGGTGCTATTGAAGATGTTCGTGTAGAACGTACTTCTGGTAACGATGAAATGGATGCTGAAGCTGTCAGAGTTATTAGAAAATGTAGCAAACGTTACAAACCAGCTAAAAACAACGGTAAGCCAGTTAAATCTATTTTCAGAATTGGAATCACTTTCCAATTGGAAGAAGAATAAACGACAACCATACCAATGTTTAAACAACTGGTTAAATACCCAGCTTACATTTTTAAGTTTGCTATTTATATCCTGTTCTTATGCTTTGCAGTATTGTTTTATTTCTCAAACATTAATGCAGAAATAAACCAAAACATTAGAACTTTATACTCAGCAATGCTTTTCTTATATGGAGCATACAGATCGGTAAGAACCTATCAAGACTTTCAAAAGGAGATAGCTTCCAATCATGAACAATAAAATATTTATTAAAATTGGATTAGTAGTTTTACTAATCCAATTTTTTGCTTGTACCAATGCCAACAAACCCACTGCCAAGCAAAAATATGCCGATACACTTACCGTATGGGCTGATACAAGTTTAATGGTTTTTGCCAATGAACACAAAAAGGCATTTGAAAATGCTGGCAAACCACCCGTAATTAACTTATTGTATAAAAATGAATCAGAAATTGTTTCTGCTTTAATCAATGGTAAAATTCACGCTGCTTTTTTACAAAGACTTTTAAGTCCTGCTGAAGCATCAGCAATTGAAAAACTTGCTGATTTTTACCCTAAACAATACACCACTTCTTATGATGCTTTTGTGTTTGTTAGCAGCAATAAAAATAGTTTTGATAGCTTAGCACTAGAAAGTATCGAATCAATGCTTAAAGGCCAAAGTAAATCTACTTACAATTTTATCGTAGAAAACAAACGTGCATTAAGTGTACAATTCTTGAAGTCTAAATTCAATTTAAACAACGATCAATTGTCTCATTTATTTACGCAAAACAGTACCGCTGAATTGTTTCAATACCTAAAGTCAAATCCCAATGCCATTGGTATAATTCCATTCTCTTATATAAGCGATGTGGAATCAGAAACCATAGCCGAAATGCTAAGTGGTCTGAAAGTATTGTCAATTAATTATTTGGATTCTAGCAAAAAAAGAATCACTGTTTTGCCCTCGCAATCTTCTATTGCAACAAGAGAATACCCACTTGTAAACCCTATAGTTTTTATAAATTCTAATATGCCATTTAAATCAGGCATTAATTTTGTAAACTATCTATTTAAACCAAGAGCCCAAAGGTTAACATTGAAATTAGGACTTTGTCCAGCAATATTCCCAGGGAGAGAAATCAAAATAAACACGAAATGAAAATGAAAAAGATTTTTGCCTTATTAATTAGCTGTGCTTTCGTACAACTGTCACAAGCACAAACCATGAAAGATGCAATCAACGAATTGCAAAATGAAAATTACATTAAAGCCAAACAAGGTTTTCTTAGCTTAAAAGGTGAAGAACAAACTTTAGAATCATTCCTTTATTTAGGAAATGTATACTTAAACCTAGGTGCTACAGATTCTGCTCAATACTATTACCAAAAAGCTGAGTTAGCTACCGATGCCTATGGTAGTATTGCCAAAGCAAGATTGGCCATTATGGCAAATAAAGATTCAAATGAAGTAAAGTCTCATATTGAAAAAGCTTTAACACAATCAAAACGCAGAAGTGCTGATGTGTTTTTCCAAGCTGCTTACCTAGCTTTTCAACCAAAGCCAACAAACGCACAGCAATTTATTGGCTATGCTGCTGAAGCCAACAGATTAGCACCGAATAACCATTACTACGCTTTGGTTTACGGCGATTTATATCTTGCTTTGGGTATTGGTGGTAAAGCAATGGGTAAATATGAAGATGTGGTTGCAGCTGACCCTAACAACGTTTTAGCCAACATCAGAATTGGTAGTTTGTACTATGCGTCAATGAACTACCCAACAGCCATTGAATACTTAGAAAAAGCCAATGCTCTAAATCCTAATTTTAGTATTGCCCACAAAGAGTTGGGTGAATTGTATTTGCGTACCAAACAAAATGACAAAGCTGTGGTAGAATTTAAAAAATACATTTTGTTAAATGACAACGATGCAAGAATTAAGGCCAATTACAGCTGGTTTTTATACCAATTGAAAGAATATCAAAAAGCTATTGATGAAAGCAATGTTTTCAAAGCATCTGATAGCTCCAATTACGCGTAT
Organism: Bacteroidia bacterium; assembly: GCA_030158725.1. Lineage (GTDB taxonomy): Bacteria > Bacteroidota > Bacteroidia > NS11-12g > UBA955 > JABMMZ01. The sequence continues at coordinate 67,410 of JAOASJ010000034.1, read as the reverse complement.
TACAGAGTTTTGGCGTATTCAAACTTTGAATTGAAAAATTACAAAGAAGCTCAAGCTTCTATGGATAAGTTTTGGAAATACAGCGCTGGAAGCAAAATTACAGCACTTGACTATGGTTACTCAGGTAAAATAGCTGGAGCAAACAATGATACAAGTTCTGCTATTAAATATTTGAAATCTGCAGTTGCACTTGATACCAATAATGCCGATTTGCAATCTGAATATGCTAAGGCGCTATACAATGCAAAACGATACAAAGAAAGTATTAGTGAATACAAAAGAAGAATAGGAATGAAAAAATCTGCAGGTTCATTTGATTACTACTACTTAGGTCGTGCTTACTTTTCTAATGGTGAATATGTATGCGCAGATACCACATTTGGGGATCTTACACGCATGCAACCTAAATATGCCGATGGTTATTTATGGCGTGCAAAAAGTATGGTAGAACAAGAAGATATGAAGAATCTTAAAGGAATTGCTTCAGCGAACTATTTAAAATATATTGAGTTGGCATCATCAGACATAGTTAAAAACAAATCAAATCTTGTCTCTGCTTATACCTATTTGGCTTACGTTGCATTAACTCAAAAAGACAATGCAAAAGCAAAAGAATATTTTAGCAAATTGTTAGAGGTTGATCCTAGTAACAAAAATGCGCAAGATGAAATTAAAAAATTATCTAAATAGATTTAAACTTTAAGCTATTGAGAAATCCCGATTTTTATCGGGATTTTTTTTGTGCCCTATTGAATTAGAATTTTGTTTTTTGTATCTTCTTGTAAGCTCTTTAAAAGCGCGTCTTAGTTTCAGTTTTTCATTTTTTTTATTCAAAGTCGCTGATTAACTTTGGTTAAAACTATGAAAAATTTATTAATTCTATTCTTAATTCAGCTAAGCGGATTGGGCCTGAATGCTCAAATAGTTGACGATTTTAACGACAATGATTTGAATTCTGCTCCGCAATGGTTGGATGTAAATTCAAATTTCACAAATACAAATGGAGTCTTAAAAAGCAATTCAAATACACCCAACAGCCAGTTTGCTCTGTCAACTTCTTTTAATCTATCTGGTGAGCTAGAATGGCGTCTGAACGTAAAGTTAGCTTTCAATACCTCATCGTTGAATTACATCGACTTTTTCATGTTCGCCGATTCAGTGAATTTGGTTAAAGCTAAGAATGGTCTTTTTGTGCGCATGGGTGCTAGTACCGATGAGATATCCTTATTGAAATTGGTGAATGGTATAGAAACCAAGTTAATTGATGGAAAAGATGGATTGCTAAATGTTTCATCTTCTCAATACACCCTTTCAGTAATTTATAGAAATGATTCTCTCACTTTAGCCCATCAAAAACAAGGTCAAAGCAATTTGGTTTCTGAAGGTTCTGTATATTTTCCAATTTCAAAATTTGAAGATTATTCTGGGATTAGGGTGAGACAAAGCACGAGTTCCTTTTATTTCAAACACAGTTTTGACGATATGTATATTGGGCCGCTAATTAAAGACAGTCTAGCGCCACAACTAGACAGTTTGAGAATCATTGGAGGCAATTCACTGCTTTGTTATTTTAATGAGGCCTGTGACTCGTTTAGCTTGAAAAAACTAAATGCTTACCAATTAAATGCTAGTATTTATCCCGATTCCATAAATGTTATTTCAAATAACCTAGTTGCCATATATTTTAAAGACTCTTTTCCAATTAACAGGTCTTCAGTTTTGGTAATTAAAGGCATTAAAGACTTGTTTGGAAATCTGATGAATCAAACCAGCAACTTTATTGTTTATCAAACAGAAATTCCAAAGAAGTGGGATGTGTTGATTTCTGAACTCATGGTTGACCCAGACCCTTCAGCAGGATTGCCTAACAAGGAATATGTAGAGATTTACAATGCTTCCAATAAGTTTATTTATTTAGATAATTTGAACATTAGTGATCAAACAAGCAACATCGTTTTGCCCCACAAAGTTCTTCATCCAGATTCGTTTTTTGTCCTTTACACTGTTCCTTCTCTTAACAATGCTTTCGATGATATAATGCTTACGACCATATCGGGTCTTATAGTTGATGAAGTAAATTATAACGATTCATGGTACCACGATGATATCAAAAAACAGGGTGGCTATAGTTTAGAGCGTATCGACCTTGCCCGACCATGTTTGGGTGCAAACAATTGGAGTGCCAGTAAAGCTTTAGTGGGAGGGACACCCAATGCCACAAATTCAATTTCTGGCAAACTGCCCTTAGATACCCTGGCTCCAATGTTGCTGAACTTTTATAGCAGCCATGAGCGATTTATAAACTTTGTTTTTAATGAAAAAATTGACACCAATTTCGCCCCTCAAATAAGAATTAAAAACAACAATTTAAGGTTGTTGCCATTAAACAGCCAAGCGCCTGTTTACACCTATTTATGGCCTTATTTGCCAAGTAAAGATACTACTTTTACTATTGAACTAACTGGCGTCAAAGATTGTGAACAGAATCTAAATCCATTAATTAAAGTCACATTTCAATGGCCATCAATTGCAGAGGCGAGGGACATCGTGGTAAATGAAATATTGTTTAACCCTAAACCCAATGGAAAGGATTTTGTTGAGCTTTTTAATGCGAGCAATAAAACCTTTGACCTATCAACTTTGTACTTTGTGGATTTAGATCCCAACGGCTTTCCAAGCAACTTTTATCCCCTTGCCAGCACGTATAAATTGTTTAAACCGAATACCTATGCGGTTATAAGCGAAGATACAATTAACGTTTGTCAAAATTATACCTGTGGAAAGCGTCAAGCCTTGTATTGTCAGCTGAGCAATTTGATGGGAATGCCAGACAAAGAAGGTAAGGTTGTCTTGTTTAACCAACTTAACCAAACGGTGGATAGTGTTTCCTATACTTCAAATTGGCATTTTAAATTTTTAAGCGATCAGAATGGCGTAAGCTTAGAACGATTGAATCCGAACATGGAAAGCAATGACAACAGTACTTGGCACAGTGCGGCGTTTTCAGTCGGATTTGCAAGTCCAGGTTCAATTAATTCTCAAATATCAATTGCCGCACAAACGGATATGTTTTTTAACTTGAATTCGAAAAGTCTATCCCCTGATATGGATGGGTTTGAGGACCTATTGATTTTAAGGTATAAATTTCCAGAAACAGATTACTTAAGCACAATAAAAATATTTAACATAGAAGGACGAGAAATGAAAACACTAATTAACAACAAAACATTGGGAACAGAAGGTTCTGTGGTATGGGATGGAACAAACAATTCAGGAGAAGTATTGCCCATAGGGGTATATTTGGTGCTGATTGAATGCATGTCGCCAAATGGTGAATTACGAAGGGAAAAACTAAGCGTGTTATTGGCTGAGACCTTGTGAAAAAGATTTATTCTTCCTCTTTTTGAGTAACAATAAATAAATCTTCATTGTCTTTTTTCATTAGATACTTTTCTCTGGCAAATTTTTCCAAGTTTCTATTGTTAGAGAAAAGTTCTTTTTCTGATTGTCTGACATTGATGATTTCAGATTTGAAATAGTCGCGTTTCTCTTTAAGATCAGAAACTTCGCTTCTCAATTCAATAAGGTCAATGAAATTATTGCTGTCAAATACAGTCATCCAAGTTAATGCTGACAAGCTAATTAGCCAATATTTGTATTTGTTCCAGAGTTTAATCACCATTACAAAATAAGAGAAGTTTTAATGAAATAAATAAAAATAATTTGCCCCTTGTCTATTAAAATGGAGTATCGGGTCCGTAGTATTCTACAGAATTATTGACCGTTTCTATCAAGTGAATCTTATGCAATTTTACATCAGCAGGTAAATGCGGAATTAAACGCTCCCAAATTGCAATTACAATATTTTCAACCGATGGCAAAACATCTTTAAGAAACGGTACATCTAGATTTAGATTTTTGTGGTCTAAATGCTCAACAATTTCTTCTTCAATAATTACTTTAAGACGTTTTAAATCCATAACAAACCCCGTGTCTTTAGAAGGTCTGCCTTTTATGGTAACATACAAATCAAAATTGTGCCCATGCCAATGTTCATTGGCGCATTTGCCAAAACAAGCTTCGTTTTCTTCTTTGGTCCAAAGGGGGTTGTATAATTTATGGGCGGCATTGAAATGTGCCTTTCTGGTAACAAATACCACAGGAATAGTCATCGGTTTATAAATAAGCTGCAAATTTAACTCAAAATTATTTATTTTTGGAACTGACTTTTATATGATTATAATTACCGGAGCAGCAGGTTTTGTTGGCAGTTGTCTAGCAAGTAGATTGAATAGAGATGGCTATGTCGACCTAGTCTTAGTAGATGATTTTTCTAAAGAAATTAAAAAAAGAAATTGGGAAAATCTACAATACTCAGAATTGGTTGATAGAAATGAATTTTTCGAATGGGCCAAAGGCAAGGGTAACCAAATTCAGTTTGTCTTTCACATTGGGGCTAGAACAGATACCACCGAATTTAATGTCGATATACTTAACCAATTGAATTTTGAGTATTCAAAAAACATTTGGAACCTCTGTGTTGCTGAAGGTATACCTATGGTTTACGCCAGCAGTGCTGCAACTTATGGTATGGGAGAATTTGGTTTTTCTGACGATTACCAGCACATAAAAGATTTAAAACCATTGAATCCTTATGGCCAAAGCAAGCTTGATTTTGATCTATGGGCATTGGCTCAAGAGAAAACTCCTTTTTTCTGGGCAGGACTTAAATTCTTTAATGTCTATGGACCGAACGAATACCACAAAGGCAGAATGGCCTCTGTTATATTGCATGCTATGGGTCAAATAAGTGCAAACAAGCAGTTAAACCTATTCAAATCACATAACCCAGAATACAAAGACGGAGAACAAAAAAGAGATTTTGTCTATGTAATGGATGTGTTGAATGTTTTGTTGTTTTTAATGAACCACCGCAAAGACAGTGGCATCTATAATCTTGGTAGTGGCACCGCTAATACCTTTAAATTATTGGCTGAGTCTGTTTTCGCCGCATTAAACATTGAACCTGTAATCAATTTCATTGATACCCCTTTGGATATCCGTGATAAATACCAATATTACACCTGTGCCGATATGAACAAACTAAAAAGCATAGGTTATGACATTCCTTTTACTTCTTTAGAAGATGGAATTAAAAATTATGTTCAAGAGTATCTATTGACCAATAGCATTTATTGAAATTAAAAGAAAGCATATTTTTCATCCTTTTTCTACTGAGCTTTTGCACGGCATTGCTCATCGAGAATTTTGCTTTAAAAGATGATTTTTTACAGCAAGATGCAAATGCACTTTTAAGACATAAACTCAATAAGAAGACGGCAAAACAAGAGCAGGTATTATCTGATCCTAGACTCTTAGAATTAATTGATGGATTCGATTTAAGTAACGATTTATACAAGGAAATTAAAAAACAGCAAGTCTCTGTATTTGCTTACAAACACAAATGTTTGGTGTTTTGGACCGACAATTTAATCCAACCTTATAACTTTCCCTGCAACAACAATTTCAAAAAAGAAATTTTACAAAATAAAAAGGGTTGGTTTCAAATGCTCTCCGTCCATAAAGGAGATTTTGATATCTATTGTTATTACCAATTTTATCAAAGCTACCCATTCAATAATGCTTATTTTGTAGATGCCTTTAATTCTGAATTGTCTCTGAACAATGTTAGTCTCAAAGCGTCAAGTACAAGACTGCAATTAGAACCATCTGGGTATATGACCCATTCTAATTTGCCCGAAATTAGTCAAGCAAGTTTTTCAGGCAAACGAAAAAGACAAATGCTTGAGTTTTTCTATGTCATTTCATTTGTGTTTTTTCTTGGATTCTCTATGCAAATTGCCAATAGGAGACAAGTGTTTAACGCCAGACGTTTTGTTATCTTCTTAATGTCTTTTGTTTCCATTTTTAATTTCTTGGCATTTTACAACATTGTTCTAAAACACAAATCAGATATTGCTCTGTTTTCACCTGATTTGGCTGCTTATAGTTCCACTATACCTTCACTCGGCCATTGCATTTTATTAATGGTAGGAATAGTTTCTGCACTTATTGTCGTTCACCAACTATTAAGCACTTTAAAACAAAAGGCGCATTTAGAACCGAGTAAATTAATTTACACCACCATTTCAATAGTTCAATGGGGTTTAAATTATCTGGTCGTTTTCATTGTCCTTCCAAAATATATTTTAAACTCACGAATCAATTATGATTTTAAATTATTGGCCAATGTCGATGAAAACACCCTCATTGGTTTGTTCAATGTATTCCTGTTCTTTTTTGTAATTCTTCTATTCAACAGAATTCTATCAAACCTAGTAAAACACAAGATTAACCAAGTTTCATTTTTGAAACTGCATATACTTATAGGCTTAGTCGTTGCTGTTTTAGCCTATTTCATAGCCCATGTAAACGGATTCTTATTGATTTGTTTTTCAATTTATGGTCTCTTGCTTCCGTTTTGGCTAATATTCATCAAGAAGCTGCTATTTAGGCACATTATTGTTTTAGGCTTGCTTTGCTCAGCTATTTTCTCCGTTCAATTTGAACAATTAAATAGCTTCAAAGAAAAAGAACATAGAAAATTGTTTGCTACCAAACTCATAGCAAAAGAAGACATCGATTTAGAATTTAAATTGTTGAATATCGAAGAGGAAATGGTGCACAACGAAGCCATTGATTCTTTATTCTATTATACCAAGAACGATTACAATGAACTAGAACTAAATTACAGATATACATTCTTCAACGATTTTATAAAAAATTACGACATTAGTTTAATGCGTTATGACAGCTTTGGGGCTGACATTACACCAAACAAATTAAGCTATGGCTATGTCAATTCGCTTTACAACCAGTCGACCAATAAAAGCATTAGCAATTATTTTCTTTACATAAAAGATTTACATTATTTGGGGGGCTACTTGGCCAAATATGAAATATGCCCTGGTAAGCGAAATATTGGTTATGTGTTCTTATTGCTAACACCTAAGGTAAAAAGTGATCTCTACAATCTGGATTACTTTTTCAATAAAATGGATTACAGCAATTTGGTGGACAACAGATATTCCTATGCCATTTACCAAAAGAATGAGTTAATCAAAAGCCTTGGCTCTTATCCTTATACTTTGAGCAATGACTTGCAGTATAGTAAAATGGAAGATGAATCGTTTATTGAAGTCAATGGTTACTCCCAATTGTTGAAGAAAATTAACGATGAAACATTTATTATCGTTTCTCTTAAATCAGCCACCTGGAATCAAATATTCACTGTTTTTACCTTCATACTCTTATATTTTACCAGTGTTTTAGTGCTTGTGTTTATTGGGGTTTACGCCTTAATCTTTGTTATTGGTTTGTTGGGCTTTAATTCAAGATTCCAAAAGATATACGGTGTAATAACCAAATACCTAAGGGTAATAAATATCAATAGACTTTACTTGGAAACAAAAATTAGGTTGTCTTTCCTTCTAATGTCTGTGCTTATTTGCTCGGTCGTGGTTTATTTTACTGTTCAAAATGTAAACAAGAGCTTTAAAGAAAAACAAAATGAGTCTTTAGATAAAAAGATGTCTCAAATTGTTTCTGAACTTGAAATGGGTTACAGCAAAAGAGATGAAAGACCAATTCAGAACTTAATTAAACATTTGGCCAATACCTATGAAGTAGATATCAATTTGTATTTCAAAGATGGTACCTTGTACCAAACAGCCAACAATAGAATTTATGACGAGTCGTGGTTTTCTCCATACATTCACCCCTTGGCCCACTATGAGTTGATTCAACGCAAACAATACAACCTCAAACAAGTTGAGCGCATTGGCCTATTGGAATATTCTTCTTATTACAACACCTTATTTGATGCCAATCGAAATTTAATTGGGTATGTGCATTTGCCATATTTCTCTAAATCATTGGATTTGAAAAATGAATTTTCGAGCTACCTAGGTAGTTTGTTAAACATCTCAGCTTTATTGCTAATGATTTCATTGCTTATTGCATCTTATATTGGTCAAAGTTTGGTGAGGCCATTAAACCTTATGATTGCTAGTTTGGCTAAAATAAAGCTAGGAGAACAAAACCAATTAATTAACTGGAGCAGGAATGATGAAATTGGTCAATTGGTTGATCAATACAACGTCATGCTGAAAAAGTTGGAATTAAGTACAGAGAAGTTGGCGAGAAGTGAGAGGGAAGGAGCATGGAAGGAAATGGCCAAGCAAGTAGCCCATGAAATTAAGAATCCTTTAACACCAATGAAGTTGCATCTGCAACATTTACAAATGTCTTTGCATAAAGATGATGCACATTTAAAAGAGAAAATTGCTTCAATTAGCCATATTCTAATTGACCAGATAGATCAGTTAAGCCACATGGCAGAAGAGTTTTCTTCATTTGCAAAAATGCCAATGGCTCTTCCGGAATTGCAGAATATAAACCAGATATTAAATTCTTGTATAGTCTTGTTTAGGTCTCAAAGTCACTTGGAAATTGACTATGAAACTTCCAATGACATCATCATGGTTATGGTTGACAAAGACCAACTGACCCGTGTGTTTACCAATATTTTAAAGAATGCTCAACAAGCTACAGAAGACAATGAAGTTTGTAAAATTCAAGTAAAAATTGAGGACAATGATGACCATGTAGACATTTCGTTTACCGACAATGGAAAAGGAATTGAAGAGGAATTAAAGGATAAAATTTTCCAACCTAATTTTAGTACCAAGAATTCTGGTATGGGACTAGGTCTAGCCATTTGCAAAAAAATCATAGAACAAGTGCACGGAAGCATTACGTTTGAAAGCACTTTAAATAAAGGAACCACTTTCCACGTTAAACTACCAATTCACAAAACTTACCATTAAATATCTAATTAAAATAGGGTTTGTATTTTCACTGTTGTTTTGCATTGGCTTGTCTGCTCAATCTTCCCAAAACAATCTTCGGCATCTTGTCGTGAATTTAAGTAAACCGATTTATTCTCTTGATACAATTAATGTTGTTCGCAATTCTATTGCAGTCTATTACAATGGAAACAAATTAGACACTGGCTTTACAATAGATGCAAATGGACCTAAAATAATTTTCAGCCAATTTTTTGTCGGCAAACAAGTAGGAATCTATTACCGATATATCCCTAGGTTTAACTCAGTTGTATATCGCCACAAACCATTAGAATTAATAGAACCAGAATTTGGATTCGAATTCCGTTCATATTACAATTACAAACAAGAAACTTCAAGTACTTCATCATTATTTGGAGATGGTTTGAACGTTAGTGGTAATATTGCCCGTGGCTTAGGTTTCGGGAACAACCAAGATCTGGTTTTAAACAGCAATTTAAATCTACAATTGAGTGGAAATTTAGGCAAAGGTATTTCGCTCTTGGCTGCCATTAGCGATGAAAATAATCCCATACAACCTCAAGGAAATACCCAGCAAATCCAAGATTTTGACAAAGTGTTTATTTCGATTATGAAAGACAGCAACACTTTAACGGTTGGTGATTTCTTAATGAAGACCAACAGCGACCAATATTTCATGAAGTATTACAAAAAGTCTAGAGGCTTGCAATTGGATTATATGGTTCGGTCTAAAATAACCCAACACATACAAGCAAATGCCGCAGTGTCTAGAGGGAAATTTGTAAGAAATGAAATTCAAGGTCAAGAGGGTGTTCAAGGTCCCTACCGTTTGCAAGGAGCCAATTCTGAATTAAATATCATTGTTATATCTGGTACTGAAGTGGTGTATATCGATGGCAAGAAATTAGAAAGGGGTCAGCAGAATGACTATGTAATCGACTACAATACGGGTGAAATTACCTTTATGCCAAACCGCTTAATTAACCGCTACAATAGAATAGTTGTTGAGTTTCAGTACAGCGACCGCAATTATTCCCGTTCAGTTTTTACCTTTAGTGATGCTTTTAAATTTAAAAACTTTAAGGCATCTGTTAATTATTATACAGAGCAAGACAATAAGCTGCAGGCAACAGATACATCTAACCGATCCCAAATTCAAACAATCTTGGAGCAATCGGGCGATGCAATAGCGACGTATCAAATTGAAAGAAATTACGATCAGCTGCAACCCGATAGAGTGAATTATAGAAAAATTGATTCCTTGGGTTATAAAATATACGTGTTTACCAATAACCCAGCTGCGGATTCTGGATTTTACACCACAACTTTTTCTTACGTTGGAAAAGGCAATGGAAACTATATTCAAGTCGCTAGTTCAGCCAATGGCCGTGTTTTTGCATGGGTGCAACCAGTAAACAATTTGCCGCTTGGTGACTATGAACCCTATGTGCAATTGGTAGCGCCAAAACGATTGCAAATGTTAAGCGCCAATGCAAGTTATCAGAATGGTCAAAATTTTGAAATTAAAATAGAAGGAGCTTACACCAACAACAATAAAAACACCTTTAGTGTATTAGATAAACAAAATGACGATGGGCTGGGCTTGTTCTTTTCGATGAACCAAAAGGATTTTAAATTCAAAGATTTTAAAGTTGGTAGTTCTGTAAAAGTTGAATACATAAACAATAATTTTGCCTACATAGAAAGATACAGAGCGGTTGAGTTTAATAGGATTTGGAACCGTCAATTAAGCAATGCAAATCAAGTTCAAGGTGCTTACGAAAGAATAGCAACAGCTTCGGGAAATATTCAGTTTAAAGATAAACACCGATTGATGTTGGAAATGTCCAATTACAACAAAGGCCGTTTTTTTGATGGTTATAGGTTGTTAAGTGATTATAGTTTCACAGGAAAGAAATTGTTTTTAAGGGCATACAACGAGCAACTTTCTAGTAAAGGATTAATTTCAGTTGTAGAAAATACAAACCGTTCCCAAAATACTCAATTTGAAACACGTATAAATCTCGCTAAACTTAATATTGGAGCAAATTTGATTTTAGAGGAAAGTAGATTTGCCACCGATACTGCTGTTAACTTAGAAGCCAATTCATTTAAATACGAACAGGTCTCTGCATTTGTAGAAAGCAAACAAACAAAAAAGTGGACCTACCGTTTGGATGCCAATTACCGAACCGACTATTTAGCACAGAACAATGGCTTTGGTTTTGCCTCATTGGGTAAAAATGTCAATGCAAGTTTGGAACATGCAGGAAGTAAGTTGAATCGATTTAAATTTGTTGGATCCTACAGAAATTTACATTCAGCTGGTTTGTCTAAGGAAGACGAAGTTATTTTGAGTCGAGTAGAATACAACGCAACTTTTTTCAAGAAGCTTATTAGCTTATCAACCTATTACCAAATTGGTACAGGTAGAGAGCAAAAAAGACAATTTTCTTATGCCTTGGTTCAAGCTGGAAATGGAACCCATACATGGATTGACTACAATAAAAATGGTATTGAAGAGATAAATGAATTTGAATTGGCTGTATATAAAGACCAAGCTAAATATGTTAAGATTTATCTACCAACCAATGAGTTTATAAAAAGCAATTCTAATGAATTTAACCAAACCATTAGGATACAAGCCCCAAGTGCTTGGCAAACTTCTACCAGTTTCAAGCGGTTTGTAGCACGCTTCAACACCATAACATCTTACCGTGCTGACCGTAAGATTACAGATAACCGTTTGCAAATGATATTGAATCCTTTTCAATTGAATGTATCTGACTCTTCATTAATCGCAGTGAATAGTTTAATTAAGCAAACCACTTTTTTTAACCGCTCAAATGCTGTTTTCGGATTAGAGCATACCATTCAAACCAATAAAGGAAAGCAGTTTTTAAACAGCGGATTTGAATGGAAACAAAACGACAGGCAGCAAATTATTTCAAGGTTCGGTTTTAGTAAAAGGGTGAATTTGGTTGTAGAAGCTGAACTTTCAAGTAAGCAAAATAGAAATGCGTTTTTTGAAAACCGTAATTACAATTACAGCTCCAGGATACTAAGGCCTGAATTGTTTTATCAGACAATTAAAGGTTTCAGGTTTGGTACCTATTACAAATATACTGAGGCCATCAATGCACCTGAGTTTGGAGATGATCAAGCTTACATAGGAGAAACAGGAGTAGAAATAAGATATTTTATCATTAACAAAGGAAATATCGATTTTAAAATGGCATCCCACAACATCAATTTTATAGGAAACGCTAACTCACCTTTGGCATTTGATATCTTAAACGGATTGAGCAATGGGAAAAATTTGACTTGGAATGTCAGCTTTGGGGGCAAGACCAAAAGCAATATTCAATTGAATATTTCCTACGAGGGACGAAAAACAGAGACCTATAAAACCGTTCATATTGGAAGGGCGGAGGCTCGTTACATCTTTTAAATTGGAGTTTCCGAAAATTGTTTAAATTTGCACTGTTATGAAAAATTTATTAAAGTATTCAAGCCTTGCGCTTTTAACCTTCACACTATTTATGTCTTCGTGCAAAAAAACCGAAGATACTGTTACCCCTTCAACTCCAACAGCTAAAACAGGTGTAGTAACCTGCAAAATTAATGGTACTGCTTGGGAATCTGATGCAAGATCCCAAAACACATTCTTCCTTGATACCATTGTGCCTTCAGTTGAAGCTACAATCGATGGAGATACATTGACTTTAATGGCTTTAAGAACTAGAACAGGTGATTCAAGTGCATTTTTAATGAATGTATTGTTAACTCCAACTAGAACTGGTACGTATAACATGACTACTACAGATTACAATATTTTCTATTTGCCAAGTACAAACGTTATGGCTTTGTTTACCACATTATTTAGTTATACTGCATCTTCTACAATGACTATTACTAAATTTGATAAAGCTAACCACAAAATTTCAGGAACGTTTAATACCACAATGACTCCAACTGCATCAGGTACTACTTACACAGTAACTGAGGGTGCATTTACCGATGTTTATTTAGACTAATTTCTTTTAAAATATTCAAGAATTCCCGTTTTGCTTAGGTGAAACGGGATTTTTTATTTCCTTTGGTAAACTACAAATCCGTTTTTATTCCAAAGTTCAACAATAGTAGATTCCTTTTCAAGACCTTCTCTGTCGTCTGATTTTGCTATGAAATAAACTGGGCGATCTACTCGGCCATGTAGCAACCAATATTTCTGATTGTCATCGTACTCTTGTTTCTCAACTTCACTAAGCGCTAGAAAACTCTTTTTGCCTTTGCTGCGTATGAATTTTTCATTTAATAGATTCAATCCATCGGTATAACGCAAAGGTTTTATCTTGGCATAAAAATAAGAAGCGTAACTTTTATAGCCAGTTACAAAGATGTAACACTTTTCATTTTCTTTAGATTCGAAGAAGTTAATGGCTGCAGCTTGGGTGTGTTGTTCAATTTTAGGAGTTATTAAAAAAGAGGCTGTGAAAATCACAAGCACGTTGCCAAGCAACAAACTTCCAAATAATAGAACCACTTTGTCCTTGTTCCATAAAAATATAAACGTGAGAACTGTTAATAGTAAAAGCACACCTGGGATAATATCGTATACTTGCCAATTAACATTTGCGGCAAAATTTTGCTTACTAAAATCATCATGTATTAAGTCAAGTATAAAACTGCGATTATACTTCATGATTAAAGGAAATGCAATTAATGCAGATGAGAGGATAAGTCCCATAAGGACTATAAAGAATTTAAACTGCCACTTAAATCTGTAAACTCCTTGGTATACACTTTCTATTGAGTATGCCCCTAGGAAGGTAAGCGGCAGCCAACAAAGTGAGGAGTAATGAACGATTTTGGTTTTAACAATTGAAAATAAAATTAAGACCACCCAAAACAAACACTGCATAACAGTGCGGAATAAATTTTCATGGTAGGTGTAGTATTCATTTCTTTTCCAAACCGCTAATGCGATGATTGAAACAGGGAAACAACCGATTAACAATACAAGAGGATGGTAATAAAAGGGCTGTTGATGACCTGCGACATTTTGTGAGAATAGTTCAATTTGATATTGTATAAAACTAACTATAAAGTAAGGGCCATTTTGTATGGTTTCGGGGGCAAACCAAATACTAGTAACAAGACCAGTGATGAGTAAATATAAAAAGATGTTTGCTAAGCTAAAGAACCAAACCATGCGTTTGGCAAACACCATGCTTAGCAAAACCAATAGACTTACCAATAATGCTACTGGGCCTTTGCATAAAATAGCAATTCCAGTATAAACTCCTGCCAAAACAAAATGACGGTTGGAATTATAAGCCGGTGAATGGTTTTTAAAGGCTTCGAAAAACTGTAAAATTCCTAGAAAAATAAAGAAATTAAATACAGGGTCTATCAGTCCTGTTTTAAAATAAAAATGCGGAGTTATGGCCCCTAAGTAGCACAAAACCCACCAGTGTGCAATATGACCTTTGAAGTTTTTCTTACCAGTATGGTAAATTAAACATAAAGTTAAGATACCGAAAATGGCGTTTGGAAAGCGGGCGGCAAATTCATTTACACCAAAAATCTTCATTGATAAAACTTGCATCCAAATAAACAAAGGGGGCTTTTCCCAAAAACCTTGAAAATTAATTTGGACCTTAGAATAATTTCCACTCACCATCATTTCTCGAGCGGATTCGGCAAAATTTATTTCATCCCAATCAAATAAATGAACATCACCTAGAAATGGAAAGAATAGAAATCCTCCAAGTAAGACAATTATAAGGTAATGGAATGGATTAACGAATTGCTTCATGCACGTTTACGAAAGATAGAATTTTGCCAATATGGTGTTTTTAGTTTGTTTGAAAATAATTGGTAAAAGAACAAAGCGTAAAAATAGCCAATTAAAGCACCTGCGTATACATCTACAAGATAATGTTGAGCAACATACACTCTTGAATAAGCAGAAGCGCAAGCAAGTATGAACAAAAAGAATTGAACGAATCCATTTTTGCTGATAAAACCTGCCAAGGCTAGAGCACAAAAAGCAGACATGGTGTGTCCTGAAGGAAAACTGCCATTTGAATGTAAACTAATGCCTGCAACTTGGTGGTAATTGATTTTGTTTTGACTTAACCATGCAAATGGGCGTTCAAAATCAGAGAATATTATTTGCTTAAATACTACAATAGAAATTCCACAAAGGGACATTGCAACAACAGCAGCCATAAAGGTTTTACGTTCAAAGAAAGCGGAGAGAATGATAATAAAAACGATGAAGAACAACTCTGGAAGTCTGGTGATGTGGTACATCAACTGATCGAGAATATTGTTGTTAAAGCCATTTATCATTAATAAGGTTTCATGCTTCTTTGTCATTAAAATAATAGGCAATACACCAATGGCCATTATCAAATGACAAAAGAAAGAAACACGCTTATTGAGAAGTAATTGCTTCAAATAAAAATTTTTACAAATATTGCTAAAATTTTATTTCTTAGGGCAATAAAAATTCATTTAATTGCGGGTACATATTTTAAGCGTATAAACATGACTAAAAAACAAAGCAGAGCACAAGTAGTATTGGAGTTTCCAGTGAATGCTTCACCAAGCTTAATTTACAATTACATTCAAAGTGCTTCGGGACTTCAAGAATGGTTTGCCCATAAAGTAGTCAACAAAAGTAGAATCGACTACGTTTTTGTATACGACGATGGTCAAGAAGTAAAAGCGACACTAGACAAATCAATAAACAATAAATTGTCTCGTTTTCATTTTGAAAATACACCAGCCGATGAATATATCGAAATGGAAATCATTGTCGATGAGTTAACAGAAGATGTTGCCCTAAAGGTTACTGAGTTCTGTAACGACACAGAATCTGAAAAGCGCGAAATAGAAGAGGTTTGGCATACACAAATCGAAACGCTTAAAGACATTATCGGCGCCTAGCTTTTTTGGAACATTGTTTGCTATTTAAAAGCAAACCATCTGTTGACATGAAGAAAATTAACCTTCTGGTTGTAAAAGCTTTTATTGGACCTTTCCTAGGTACCTTCTTCATTTCTATGTTTTTGTTTTTAATGCTATTTCTTTGGAAATACATTGACGACCTTGTAGGCAAAGGATTAGAATGGCACGTAGTTGCTCGACTTTTGTTTTTCTCTCTTGCTGATTTGATACCAATGGCCTTGCCTTTAGCCGTGTTGCTATCAAGCTTAATGACATTTGGAAACCTTTCTGAATCATACGAAATGGTGGCGCTTAAAGCTTCAGGAGTAAGTATTTACAGGGCTCTTATGCCAGCATTTTTAATCATTGTCTTTCTGAGCTTTTTAACTTTTTTTGTATCAAATGTCGTAATACCCAAAGCCAATCTAGAAGCCAAAAGTTTACTTTGGGATATTAGAAATAAAAAACCTGCTTTTGATATTAAAGAGGGTGTTTTTTACAATGGAATTGATGGTTACCAAATTAAAATTGGTAGCAAAGACGCCGACAATGAAATTATTCGTGACATATTAATTTATGAACTTAAACCAGGCTACAGCGAATTGGCAATTATCCGCGCAGAGTCTGGAAAAATGAAACTCAGCGATGATAAACGACTGTTGTACTTCACTTTGTTTAAAGGTATCCGTTATGAAGAATTGGTTGAAAATGCCAATTATAAAACTAGAATTCCATCAACCACCACTTATTTCGAAGAACAAAAAATTACATTTGATTTAAGTGATCTCGATTTAAAAGAAACAGACAAAGCCTTGTTTAAGGGAAGTGCTGTGATGATGAATATAAATGAACTGCAGTTGGCAATAGATTCATCTAGACGTGAAATAAAAAATAGAAATACTGCCACCCGCGATTTCCTGAGACCGTATTATCCTGATCCAAAATTATTGATGCAAGGCTCTAATGTCAAAGACAGTCCAGTATTGGCAAATGATACCCTCATACTAAACTTCCCTAAAGAAAATAGATACAATATTTTAGAACTGGCATTAGGTTCCTCTCGTAATCTTAAAAGCATAATTGAGTCTTCTGCCCAACAATTGGAAGACATCAAAAATGATGACCGTATGTTTACCATCAAATGGCATGAGAAGTTTACACTTTCATTTGTGCTGATTGTTCTGTTCTTGCTAGCTGCACCTTTGGGAACAATTATACGAAAAGGTGGACTTGGTATGCCTATGGTTGTTTCTATTGTTATGTTTATTTTATATTATGTGATAAACATGATAGGTATAAAAATGGGAAGGGAAGGCATAGTTCCAGAATGGGTGGGCGCCTGGTTGGCAAGCTTTTTCTTACTCCCTTTGGGTTTCTTTTTGTTGAAGAAAGCGGCCAGCGAATCTGCAATCTTTGATAAAGATAAATATCAAAAAGTCCTAGACAGATTCAACCGTTACATCAAATCTAAACAAGGACATTAATTAGCAATTAATATTGCTTGTCTGCATCGTGTATCATCTTTTCAGATGCTTCGTCGCCCAAATATTTATCTATCGCATTGTGCAAAATATACAATGCCGGAGTAATAAGCAATGCAACAGTAAATTTGTATATGTAGTTCATTAAACCAATTGCCAATACTTGCTTTAGAGTCCAATCGTTACCTATGTAAAAAGCAATAAATAACACTACGAAACTGTCAATTAATTGAGAGACTAAAGTTGAACCTGTGCTTCTCAACCAAAGATATTTGTCTCCCGAACTGGTTTTAATTAAATGAAAAACCCAAACATCAATCAATTGTCCAATTAGGAATGCGAACAATGACCCAACAATAATCCATAGACCTTGGCCAAATACCGCTGTAAATGCATTTTGCATGTTGCTAATTGAATTTTTCTCGCCGCTGTGTATCCACCATTCCGCGGGAGTAGAACCCATAGAAAGATATACCATGATAAATGCATAGGCAATCATTCCTGCAGCAATAAAGCTGAGCAACTGTACACCTTTTTTGCCGTAGTATTCATTTATAATATCGGTCATTACAAACACAACTGGCCAAAGCAAAACACCGCAAGTTAGTTGAAATGAAAGGTGGTCAAATCCTAGGATAGAAAGGTCAAAGGCTTTAAAACCAAGGGTGTTTTCTAAAGAAAATATTTTGGCTCCTATAAATTCTGCAACTATAGCATTGGTGATAAAAAAGCTTCCGAGTATAATAAAGAGCTTGGTCTTTTTGTTGATGTTCATTTTAATCGATAATAAATATTTCTCCTTTTTCAGGTATAACAATGTTCAAGAAACCAGCATTGATAAGTTTGTCTGCCCATTCTTTTTGGGTTTCTATTTCTCCATGTACCAAGAACATTTTTTTAGTTTTAGCACCATCTTGACATTTTAAATAAGTAAGCATTTCATTATAGTCTGCATGGGCACTGAAGTTTTCCATGCTTTCAATTTTTGCTTTCACTTTGAAAAACTCACCAAATATTCTCACTTCTTCGTCGCCCGCCTTTAAGTGACCAGCTAATGAAGATTCAGAGGCATAACCAACCAGCAATATGGTATTGTTAGGGTTTTCTATATTGTTTTTAATGTGGTGCTTTACTCTGCCAGCTTCGGCCATTCCACTTGAACTAATTATAATACAAGGCTTTTTAAGAGAATTGATTTTTTTAGATTCTTCTGAAGACTCAACATAATGAAGGTTAGGGAAGTCGAAAGGATTTCCGTCACGGGAGATATATTCAAGTATGTCTTTGTTAAAGTACTCTCTGTGTTTGGACATGATTCGGGTTGCTTTAACAGAAAGTGGACTGTCTACGAAAACATCTATCGAAGGCAATTTGCCATCGTGGGCCAATTGGTCTAACGCATAAATGATTTCTTGAGTTCTATCTATACTAAAAGCCGGGATTATAATTTTACCTTGATTTTTGACACAAGTCTCATTAACCACTTCTAATAATTTACTTTCAACATCGGTCTGTACAGCATGTAAACGGTTTCCATAAGTACTTTCACAAATAATGTAATCAGATTGAGGAAATGCTGCTGGACCTTTAATAATGGCATCGTCTTTACGGCCAATATCTCCGGTGAAAGTTAAAGTTGTAATAGAACCATCTGCTCTTTTTATTTCTAAAAATAAGGCAACACTACCCAATATATGTCCACTTTCAAAGGTGCTAACTGTAATTTCATCATCAATTACTTTTGAACCATTTAATGGCAGTTCCATCATGTTGTCAAGTGCTTTTTTAGCATCTTCTTCATCGTACAATGGTTCTATTGGTTCTTGTCTTTTTTCCTTTTTTCTTTTGTTGATATACTTTAAGTCACTTTCCTGAATACGTGCACTGTCTAATAGCATTATTTCACATAAACCTATGGTGCCAGCTGTTGCATATACTTTTCCGGTAAACCCATCCTTAAATAATTTTGGCAATAAGCCAGTATGGTCAATATGGGCATGAGAGAGTATTACGTAGTCGATATCACGAGGTTCAAAACCCCAATGAGAATTTAATGGCAATGTGTTTTTGCCTTCTCCTTGAAACAAACCACAATCAAGTAAAATTTGTTTGCCTTTGTCAGTAGTCAATAAATGCTTGCTACCAGTAACGGTTCTTGCAGCTCCATGGAATGTGATTTTCATTAAGCAATATTAATTAAAATATTTAAAGCTTGATGAATTTCAATGCAGATTATTCGCTACAATTCGAGAATTTTAAATTCCACCCTTCTGTTGTTAAAACGACCAGTTTCAGTGTCATTGCTGTCAATGGCTATTTCTTGTCCATAGCCCTTAGCTTGCATACGCTCGGCTTCTATGCCACTTTCAATTAAAAAATTCACAATCGATGCAGCTCTGTTTTGAGATAATTCAATGTTTGAACTTGCTTTCCCACGGTTGTCGGTATGGCCACTAATTTCAACCACCATACTCGGGTACTTTTGCATGAATTCAACAATACTGTCAAGGGTTTCGTATGATTCTGGTAAAATTTCCCAACTGCTAGTTGCGAATCTAATATTACGCAACACGATGCTTTGTCCTATTTTAGGATGGCTGTATATGGTTTCTTCAACAACAACTTTAGGTTTCTCTATTACAAATGTATCTAGAGCACAACCTCTGGTGTTACAAGGGTAGGTAACGCCTTCCGCTTCCTCTATCAATACCACATCATCAATTAAATAGTAAATTTCACCCAAATAATCAGCGTCTGTGCTGAAAACTTGAAATAATTTCAAATCTTTATTGTCTGTAAAATTGCCAATATAGATGAACTTTTCATTTCCTTTGGCTACAAAACTACCGCTAATGGTCATCCATGTTTCTCTGCAACCCAGAACCATACTGGGATGCGATTGAATAACCACACCTTGGGCCTGACCTTCATCCTTTGATTTGAAAAACATGATTTTTTCAGAAGTCACCACTGATATCCCATTAAATGCATAAGCGTTTTCTCTTCTAAGTTTCAATTTAAACTGTATGGTGTATCGTTTGTCTGCTATTAAAGGCTTTTTAAGTTCATTTCTTAAGCATTCATAATTGACACCCATTACTCGAAAACCAGCATAGCAATTGTCTTTGTCTTTATAAATGTCAGGTGTTTCATTTGAACTACCCCAAAATTTTGCATAGTTTTCATTGCTGTATTCAATTTGCGAATAATGGCCATTTTTCATTTGATCACTTTTTAATTCAAAGTTTCCATTTGATATTAGGTTATTGTCAACAGTAACAGGAATGCTCTTCACATTTAAACTGGCTCGGCATGCAGGGTACTTTAATAAGAATAAAGAATCGTTGAAGTTTTCATATTTAGCGGTTTTTTCAGCTTGAAGTTGCTTTTTAGCTTCCTTTTGAGGGTCGCCATTCAACAAGGTACTTAAACTGGTTTTGTAATGGCTTTGCAAAGTTCCATTGGTTTCGTTAACATATAAATTGCCTAAAGAATCTGATTTAGCAATTAATGTATCAGAACCATAGATAAAGGTTCCTGTGTCTAGGAAAAATGTGCTTACAATAGACCCGAAACTGTAAACTCTCTTGAAAAATATATTGTTGTCGAGGTTGTAGTAGGTCCATTCGCCGTTTCTATACGATATATTGCTTCTGATGGTATAAAAGGCATCACATACTTTTTGCCCATCGTTTGAGAAAAATTGCCATTCATCAACCCTTAGATATGAAACGGTTTTAGCTCCGTAAGAAGTTTTGCCATTGAGTTTTTTAGTTTTCCCTTTTGCTATACAGATACCATCTTCATCCAATACACAATCACTTTGCCCGAAGGCTAAAGATGAACAAGTTAAAATGAAAATCAAGAATAGTATATGTTTCATCAATCTAGGGAAAACGTTCATCGTTTAGTTTTATTATTCAACGCTCAAAAATAAGAAAAAAACAATACCTTTGCAGCCCTTAAATTTTCAAATAAAAACGCAATGGATCGTAATTCATACATAGGACTAGGCCTCATTTTCGCTCTTCTAATTGGTTATTTCTATATTAACCAACCAAGTGCTCAAGACTTGGCTTTGCAGAAACGTACGGCTGACTCTATACAAAATATAAAAGTTCTAGAAACAAAAAAGCAAGAACAACTTGCTCTTGTAGCTCAGAAACAAAAAGACAGTTTAGCCTCTTTATTAAAAACAGATAGCGCAGCTCTTTTAAATGTATATGGTGGATTTTCAGGAAATGTAATTGGTGAAGAGAAAATACAAAATATTGAGAATGGTGAATTAAAAATTAGCTTTTCAAATAAAGGTGGTTGCATTAAACAAGTAGAATTAAAAAACTATAAAACTGATGGCCGAAAAGCAGTTAAATTGTTAGATGAAGCAAATAGCCAACATGCTTTGTTTTTCACTGCAGATCAGAAAAGAATTAATTCAAACGATTTTTATTGGACAATTTCAAAGGCTGATGCACACAGCGTTATTTACCGTTTGTCATACGGTGCCTCTGCTTATATCGAACATGAATACATAATTGAAGACAAAGGTTTTAATGTAGAGCACAGAATTCACACCTATGGAATGGGTGCTATCATCCAAAACAGCAATGGAATGACATTGCAGTTTACCAACGATCTTCCATTACAAGAACGCGAAGTTGTTGAAGAAAAAAAGAAGTCAACTGTTTATTATAAGTATTTTGATAAAACAGCTGATTACATCTCAGAAACTAAAAATGAATCTGTAAATTTAGAAGAGCCTGTTCAATGGGTTAGTTTAAAACAACAGTTTTTCAATACCTCAATTTATTCAGAGAAGCCATTTTTAAAAGGTAGTGTTGTTACAACCAAAGATGCAATTTCTAATAAAAACGTAAAAAACATGAGTGCAAGTTTATCCTTGCCTTATGAAGCAGGTAGAGATCAAGATTTTAAAATAAAATATTTCTTTGGACCAAACCAATACCAAACACTGAAAGATCAAGGAATTGGATTGGACAAAATCATCCCATTGGGTTGGGGTATATTTGGTTGGATGAACCGTTTCATGATCATCCCAATCTTTAATTTCTTGCAAGGTTACCTAAGCAATTATGGTATTATCATATTGTTGCTTACCTTAATTATCAAGACTTTATTATTGCCTCTTGTATTTAAATCGTATAAATCTACAGCCAAAATGCGCTTGTTAAAGCCAGAGATGGACGAGATTAAAGAGAAATACAAAGATGATATGCAAACCATTCAAGTTGAAAACTTGAAGTTGTATAAACAAGCGGGTGTAAATCCACTTGGAGGTTGTTTGCCAATGTTACTTCAGATGCCAATTTTGATAGCAGTGTTTCAATTTGTGCCATCTGCATTTGAATTTAGACAACAAGCTTTCTTGTGGGCAGACGATTTGTCAATCTACGATTCAATCTGGAATTTCGGAAAATTGCCAATCATTGATACAATTTATGGTGATCACGTGAGTTTGTTTACCTTGTTGATGACCATTTCAACGCTTATTTACACCCGTATGAACAACCAAATTACAGGTGGTATGAATGAGCAAATGAAATACATTAGCTACTTGATGCCAATCTTGTTCTTAGGTTTCTTCAATAAATATGCTGCGGCATTAACCTACTATTATTTCTTAAGCAATATTGTTACTTTCACTCAACAATGGGCAATTAAGAAATTTGTTGATGAAGACAAGTTGAAAGCGCAGATCCATGAATCTAAGAGTAAAAAAGTTGACGATAAAAAATCTGCTTTCCAAAAAAGATTAGAGGAAATTGCCAAGGCAAAAGACGCTAGTAAAAACATCAAGAAAAAGTAATCCCTAGCCATGCAATTGTTTTTTTGCGAAAATCTTCAAGGCCAATCGGCCATATTAAACGAAGAAGAAAGCAGACATTGTAAAGTTTTACGTAAACAAATTGGGGATGAGATACTGGTAATTGATGGACAAGGTTCTTTAGCGACATGCAGAATTCTTAAGTTTCAAGGCAAAGAGATTCATATAGAAATTCTTAATAGAGAAAAGAAGGATAAGTCTAGGTCTTACTATTTTCATTTATATATTGCTCCAACCAAGCAAAATGACAGAATAGAATGGATGTTTGAAAAGGCTGTAGAGGCCGGATTAGATGAAATAACCTTCATAGAAACCGAGCATTCTGAGAAAAACCGAATCAATATTTCCCGACTAGAGCGTATAGCCCTTTCTGCGATTAAGCAAAGTTCACAATTTTATTTACCCAAAATAAATCCTTTGGTAAAATTAAATGCACTTCAATTTGACAACTCATTTTTATTGGCGCATTGCAATGAAGATGAAACCAAGCTTGGTTTAATAGATGCCTTGAAGGGAATGGATAAAACCAAGGAAATTTCAATATTAATTGGTCCTGAAGGGGACTTTTCAAATGCTGAAATTCAAAACTTTTACCAGGCAAAGGTGCGCGCTATATCTTTGGGGAATAACCGCCTGAGAACAGAAACTGCAGGATTATATTGTGCCATGGTGCTCAATGCCAGTCTCTAAATTTGCCTAAATAGAACATTTTTCGTAATCTTGCAGTGTTAAACCCGAAAGTTAATGTGCTTTTAATTAGCATATAACCGGTCAAACTTCTTGTCTATTACTTTTGCTAGAAGGGTTTCATCAATTATGGCAATTAAAAATCAAAAAATACAGGTTGTTGTTTCTAATTTTGAAATTGGAGCAGGAAAAATCGGAGCATCCGAGGGGCCATTGGCTTTACTAGATGCCTTAAAACAACTTGATCTTGAATTTGAATCACCAATTCTTCTCAATAACAATTCAAATTCGATAGGTGAATCAAACACGCCTTTTTGTAAACACATATTTGAAATAGAGAAAGCCTCTAATTTGCTTAATTCTGAAATTGAAAATCAATTAAGTCAAAATAAGTTTCCTTTGATATTGTCGGGCGACCACAGCAATGCGATAGGAGGGATAAGCGGCGTTAAGAATGCCTATCCTGACAAACGAATTGGGGTGATTTGGGTTGATGCCCATGCTGACCTACATTCACCATACACCACGCCTTCGGGTAATATGCATGGAATGCCATTGGCAGCATTGATAAGTACAGACAATATGAAGTTTCAAAAAAATCAGATTTCTGAACAAGAGTCTGAGGCATGGAACAGATTGAAAAGTATTGGTAGTAAATCTATTGCGCCTAAAATTAAACCAGAAGACATTGTTTTTATTGGAATAAGAGATGCAGAAAAAGAGGAGTGGGGACTGATTGAAGAATTTGGTATTAAAACCTTTGAGCCCCATGACATTAAGGAACACGGGATTTTTTATGCAATAAATAATGCCTTAAAGCATTTGGAGCCATGCGATTTGATTTATGTGTCTTTTGATGTTGATTCAATGGATCCAAGTATTTCTATTGGTACTGGAACAACTTCACCAGATGGACTTAGTTTTGTAGAAGCGGAAGCTGTGTTTAAATCCTTCTTGAATCATCCTAAATTGGTCGCATTTGAAATTACAGAGATTAATCCTAGTCTTGATCAAGAAGGAGATAAAATGGCCAATGTAGTGGCATCTTTGTTGAATTACGGATTAAAGTAATTTCGAAACAATTTAATTTTAATTTTTTAGGTCGGTTTTAATGGTTTTTTATTGCTGAAAAACTGTGGAAATATTTGCGTACAGCATTAGATTATGCCGAAAAAAAAGTGTATTTTTACCCTTTAAATTAACCATCAAAATATATGAGTGGAAGCATTGATAAGAGTAATTATGGAGCGGATAATATTCAGGTTTTAGAAGGACTTGAAGCAGTAAGAAAAAGACCCGCGATGTACATTGGAGATGTTGGACCAAAAGGTCTGCATCACTTGGTTTACGAGGTAGTGGACAACAGTATTGATGAAGCATTGGCTGGATATGCTAAAAACATAGCAGTTTTCATTAATCCGGATAACAGTATAACTGTATCAGATGATGGTCGTGGTATTCCAACAGGAATGCACGCAAAAGAGCAAAAGTCTGCATTGGAAGTTGTAATGACTGTATTGCACGCTGGTGGTAAATTTGACAAAGACACTTACAAAGTATCTGGTGGTCTGCATGGTGTGGGTGTAAGTTGCGTAAACGCGCTTTCAACTTTATTAACTGCTACTGTTTACCGTGAAGGTCAAATCTTCCAACAAGAATACAGCTGCGGTAAACCTCTATACGATGTAAAAGTAATTGGAGAAACCGACAAAAGAGGTACTACTGTACAATTCAAACCAGATGGTTCTATATTTTACAACACTGAATACAATTTTGATACTTTAAGCAACCGTTTAAGAGAATTGTGTTTTCTGAATAAAGGTATTCGCTTGCAATTAACCGATTTAAGGGTTGAAGGTGATGCTGAGCCTAGGTTCGAAGAGTTTTATAGTGAAGAAGGTTTAAAAGAATTTATCAAATATCTTGACAACACAAGAGAAAAGATTATTCCTGAACCAATCTATGCAGAAGGTGAAAAACAAGGTATTCCAATTGAAATCGCATTTCAATACAATGCTGGTTACAGTGAAAACCTGCACAGTTATGTAAACAATATCAACACCATTGAAGGAGGTACCCACGTTGCTGGTTTCCGTCGTGGTTTAACCAGAACTTTAAAAGCATATGCTGATAAAGAGGGTTTATTGAAAAACTTGAAATTTGAAATTAGTGGAGACGACTTTAGAGAAGGTCTTACTGGTGTGATTTCAGTTAAAGTTCAAGAGCCGCAGTTTGAAGGCCAAACCAAAACCAAACTTGGAAACAACGAGGTTATGGGTGCGGTTGATATCTGCGTTGGTGAAATGCTAGGCAACTATTTGGAAGAAAATCCGAAAGATGCTAAAACCATTGTTAACAAAGTAATTCTTGCTGCTACAGCCAGACACGCTGCTAGAAAAGCCCGTGAAATGGTGCAAAGAAAAGGTGCAATGAGCGGAATGGGATTGCCTGGTAAATTAAGTGACTGTTCAAGCACTGATCCTGCTAAATGTGAAATTTATTTGGTTGAGGGAGATTCTGCAGGTGGAACAGCAAAACAAGGAAGAGACAGGGTTTTTCAAGCCATCATGCCTTTAAGAGGAAAAATCTTAAACGTTGAAAAGGCCATGGAGCATAAGATTTATGAAAACGAAGAGATTCGTAACATGTTTACCGCTCTAGGTGTTAAAATAGGAACAGAAGCTGACGATAAAGAACTTAACATTGAAAAATTACGTTACCATAAAGTAATTATCATGACGGATGCGGACGTTGACGGAAGTCACATTCGTACACTTATTCTAACTTTGTTCTACCGTTATATGAAAAAATTGGTTGAGAATGGATATGTCTACATCGCTACTCCGCCATTGTATCAAGTGAAAAAAGGAACTGCTAGCCGTTATTGCTGGACAGAGGAACAAAGAGAACAAGCTATCTTTGATATTGCAAAAGGTGCAAATCCTGATACAGTTAACGTTCAACGTTATAAAGGTCTAGGTGAAATGAACTTTGAACAATTATGGGAAACTACCATGGACCCTGCAAGAAGAACACTTAAAAAAGTTACTCTTGACAGTGCTGCTGAAGCTGACCATACCTTTAGTATGTTGATGGGAGATGAAGTTCCACCTCGTCGTGAATTTATTGAGAAGAACGCTAAATACGCTAAAATAGATATTTAATCGCAAATATACTTTTGTTAAAAAGGGGCTATTAAGCCCCTTTTTTTATTGGATTAAATTCTCTTTTTTTCTTTAAATCGATACCTTCTAATCGGCTAAAAATCTTTATTTTTGTACCCGTTTATCCCATGCAAGAGCAAATATTAATTCTAGATTTTGGTTCTCAATATACCCAACTAATAGCAAGACGAGTAAGAGAGCTAAATGTTTACTGCGAAATTCATCCTTATAACAATATCGGTGAAATATCTGAAGGTGTTAAAGGCGTAATTCTAAGTGGCAGCCCAGCTTCTGTTAGAGATCCAGAATGTCCTAAAATCGATTTAGACCAATTTATTGGCAAATATCCTGTTTTAGGTGTTTGCTATGGTGCACAGTATATAGCTCAAAACCTAGGTGGTAAAGTTGCAGCAAGTGACCATAGAGAATATGGCCGTTCAATGTTGCACATTAAAAATGAATCAAAATTGTTAAAAGGTCTTAGCTCTCCTACACAAATGTGGATGAGCCATGCTGATACTATTATGGATTTACCAAGCAATGCTGAATTATTGGCTGGTACTGATTCTATAAGCAATGCAGCATACCGTTTAAATGATTCAGAAACCTATTGTATTCAATTTCACCCTGAAGTTACCCATAGCACAGAAGGGTTAAAACTATTGAGCAATTTTGTCGTTGACATCTGTGGTTGCAAACAAGATTGGAATCCTGATAATTTTATTCATGAGACCGTAGAACAACTAAAAAAACAAATTGGAGATGACCGTGTGATACTTGGATTGTCAGGTGGAGTTGATAGCAGCGTTGCCGCAGCTCTGTTGCATAAGGCTATTGGTAAAAACCTATATTGTATTTTTATTGACAATGGTTTGCTAAGACAAAATGAATTCCAAGAAGTTTTGGAAGCATACAGACAAATGGATTTAAATGTTATTGGTGTCGATGCTTCACAACAATTTTACGATGCATTGGCTGGTCTATATGATCCTGAATTAAAAAGAAAAGCTATTGGTCGTGTTTTCGTTGAAGTATTTGACCAAGAGTCTCATAAAATTGACGGTGCACAATGGTTGGCACAAGGTACAATTTACCCTGATGTCATTGAATCAGTTTCAGTAAAAGGTCCATCTGCTACTATAAAATCACACCACAATGTGGGTGGTTTACCTGAAAAAATGAAAATGAAAATTGTAGAGCCTCTTAGATCGCTTTTTAAAGATGAAGTGAGACGAGTAGGTGCTGCGTTAGATATTCCTAAAAATATTTTGGGCAGACATCCTTTCCCAGGACCAGGTTTAGCAATCAGAATTATTGACGATATTACCGTTGAAAAAGTTAGAATTTTACAACAAGCAGATGCAATTTACATAGACACTTTGCGCGAAACAGGTTGGTATGATAAAATCTGGCAAGCTGGTGCAATTTTCCTTCCAGTTAAAAGTGTTGGTGTAATGGGTGATGAGAGAACTTATGAATATGTAATAGCTCTTCGCGCTGTTTCATCTTTGGATGGAATGACAGCTGATTGGGTGCATATTCCCTATGAAATTTTGGCAGACATCAGCAATAAAATAATTAATCGTGTAAAAGGGATTAATAGAGTGGTTTATGACATAAGTTCAAAACCGCCAGCAACAATTGAATGGGAATAAAATGAGATTAGGCTTATCAATATTTTGCATTCTTGCATTTTTCTCAAGCAGTTTAAATGCGAATAATGTATTGCAAGAGCAATTGCCACCTTTTAAGAAAGAATACAAGGTTGTTCTGATGCTGCCTTTTTGTATTGGAATGCCTGATAAATGGAAGGTGCGCGATATCATGGCCGAATACTATGAAGGTGTTGAAATGGCTATTGCCGATTTGGAATCCCAAGGTCTTAAAATGAAATTGACTGTCCTTGATACCAAAATGGACAGTTTAGAAGTCATCAGATTGCTCCAAAATCCTGAACTACAGGAAATAGATTTAATGATAGGTCCAGTATACGACAACGAACTTTTTGAAGTTGAGAAATTTTGTGCCATTTATAAAATCCCATTGGTGTCACCACTAAGATATTATCCAAATACCTTGGGTACTGAGTTTCCTTTAATTAATTGCAATACCGTAGACAGTCTTCAATATTATTACACTGGTAAACATGCGGCTTCTGCATTCAAAAAATTCCAAGTTGTTGTGGTTGATGACATTGTAAAAAATACTAGAACTTTTGCTGCTAGAAATTTCAAAAAAGGATACGAATTGGCTTCCGGTTTGAAATGTCAAGTTATTGATGGAAAAACAGTTACGATAGAATCTGTTTGGAATAAAAAGGATTCATTAATGGTTTTCTTCACAGGCAAAGGTGCTAGCAGCTGTAGTCAAGGAATTTCTGCAAAGAGCAATTCTAAGTGTATTGTGGTTGGACCTACTGATTGGTTAGATATTGATAGAGTTAGCTACAATTCCTTAAATGGATTGTATTTTTACGGTACATATAGTGTGCCTTATAACGACACCACATACAAAGCTTTTCGTAGAGCATACAGAACCAAATATGGTGGAGATCCAGACCGCTATACTTTTATTGGATACGATCAATTTTCGTTTTTCGGAATGGCCTTAATGGCTTTTGATGATAACTTCTATAAATACATTTTAAACAAAGAGTTCAACTATACCCATAGAACATTTAATTTTGTTCAAAGAGGCAACCTAATTGAAAATGCAGGATTGAATTTGTTTTATTACGAAAATTATAATTTTTACAAAGCATTTTGGAGATACTAAAGCCTTTCAGATTAGCAGTTGTTGCTGACATCTTATCAAATTACCAGTTCGACCAACCTTTTCAATATTATTTTGCTAATCTATGTAAACAGAACCGTTCATGGGGTAGCAAAGACAGAAAAATATATAAAAACCTTTGCTTCTCTTATTTCAGAATGGGCTATGCATTAAATGCAGAGCCTGATTTACAAAGTAAAATTAGTAAGGCAGTTGCTATTTCTGATGGCAGTAGCCAATTTCCTAAAGCCGATGAAATATTCCCATATCGATCTGATGTAAGTCAATTGATAAATTTTGATGAATGGGTAAAAGGTTTGCAGTTTCAAAAACCATTGTATTTGGTATTGAGGCGTGGAACTGAGTCTTTGGTTTTGAATTTTCTAAAACAAAACCAAATACCTTTTGAAAAAGTATCTGAATTCAGTTTGAGGCTTGAAGCAGATAGTAAATGCAACCATATTTTGGAAAATGGTTGGGCCTGGACTATGGATTTCGCTTCTCAAAAGGTAGCAGATTGTGTTGACGTAGTAGAGGATGATGCTATATGGGATGCATGCAGTGGTGCAGGGGGGAAATCAATTTACATTTCTAATAAGTTTATAAAACCTTTTCAGTTGACTTGTAGTGATAAGCGATTTACTATTCTTGAAAACCTAAAAACCCGTTTTAAAACTTTAGGATTAAAAGCGCCACAGATTGAATTATGTGATCTATTGGAACCATTTCAATTAAAGACAAAATACGATAAAGTTATACTAGATGTTCCTTGTTCAGGAAGTGGAACCTGGGGACGCTCACCCGAGAACATCTTAGGATTTCAAATTTCAAAGATTGAATATTTTGCAAAACTACAATTACAAATTGCCGGTAATGCTTTGAAAAACTTAAAAGTGGAAGGCAAATTATACTACATGACCTGTTCTGTTTTTGCAGCAGAGAATGAGAAAAATGTCGATTTATTAGTAAAAAACCATGGTTTAAAACTAGAATCTATGCAATATACTGTTGCGGAAAACAATGAATCAGATACCTTGTTCATCGCTGTTTTAACGAAATTATAGGTTTAAAGGCTAATCTATTCAATTTGAAATTCATGAATTAAATCGAATTTTAGTTCTAAAATATCGATAGTTTTGTCTTTAACAAAAGGTTAATTT
The DNA here is from genome assembly GCA_030158725.1 of Bacteroidia bacterium. Classification (GTDB taxonomy): domain Bacteria; phylum Bacteroidota; class Bacteroidia; order NS11-12g; family UBA955; genus JABMMZ01. The sequence continues at coordinate 36,453 of JAOASJ010000034.1, read as the reverse complement.
CTTTAGAATTTTATTATTTAATCAATTAAATGTTAATTTAAATTCTGGTTTTTTCATAGAAAAAACACTGCATTTGATGTGTAAAAATTGGTGATATGTTGCTAAAAACACTTATTATTGCACTTCAATTTTGATGAAAACACAAACTCTCACAAAACTGATTTTATTTCAATTTTTTATTTAGGCAATTTCGGAATTGATATTGCTCGAGGTAATTTATTGATTATTAGTACTTAAAATACACAAATATGACGCAAAATAGATTGAATTCTTTTTTTAAAATCTTTATGGTTTTGCTGATTTTTAGTTCATGCGTTAGCAGTTCTAAGATTCGGATTTTTACGGAGTTGAAGGATAAAACTAGTCAAGAGGTGTTAAAAAATGCCCATGAGAACCTAATCAAGCCAAGTGACATTCTACAAATCACCATCTTTATTTCTCAGGATAAAGAAACTGAAAGATTATTAAATAATACAAGTGTTGCTGCTCCTGGAGCTACCGCTTCAGCTCAATCAGGATATTTGGTTGATGATTCAGGTTATGTTAAGTTTCCTCTACTTGGGAAAGTTTATTGCCGTGACTTAAGTAAAAAGCAATTAGAGGATAAAATTGCCAATTTGTTAACCGATGGCAAAGTTGCAATAGATCCTATTGTAAGTGTTAGAGTTTTAAATTATAAAATTACTTTATTAGGAGAGGTTAACCGTCCAGGTGTTTTTAATATTCAAAACGAGAAAATTACCATTATAGAAGCCATTGGTATGGCGGGTGATTTAACTGTTTTTGCGCAAAGAGACAATGTTTTGTTAATTAGAGAGCAAAATGGAAAGAGGACCTACACCAGATTTAGTCTAAATGATCCTGAGATATTTAATAAAGATTTTTATTATTTACAAAATCAGGATGTTATTTACTTTGAACCAGGGAAGAGCAAAACAGCGGCTATTGACCGTTCTTCTCAATTTGTTTCAATGGGAATATCCACTATTACTTTAATACTTCTACTCTACAGCAATTTTGTAGGTAAATAAATTTTAAATTACACAAATGATCGAAAAAAAATCACCGATTAAAAACGATACAGCTAATATTGTCAATGACATAATTAGCAAATATTTACCTTTTTGGCCTGTTTTTGCCTTAGCAATTGTAATTTGTTTTGGTATAACTTTTCTTAAGTTAAGATACACTACACCTCTTTACAAAGCAACCGCTACCATTATGCTTAAGGACGAGGAAACCGGTATGGAAAGTGTTATCAATGCACTGGAAGGTACAGAATCTAAAAAGAATGTAGAAAATGAAATAGAAATAATCAAATCTAGAGGCCTTATGTCACAAGTTGTTGTAGATATGGGCTTGTATGCACAGGTTTTTATTCCAGGTCGTATTAATAATTTATACGCATATAACAATTGCCCTGTTTCATTCAAAGCAATAGAACCTTCAACAGTTTATAATACTGGTCTTATTAATTTTACTTATTATCCTCTAGAGAAAGCAGTAGAATTGGCTGGAAAAAAATATCCGTTAGAAGACACTGTTTTAACCCCATATGGTAAATTTAGAATTAACTTTGACCATAAACATGATGTAAAAGACAATAGAAAATACTTTGTCAAGTTTTGCAAAGTGGATGACATGGCAAAAGATTTATTGTCAAACTTGTTGATTTGGCCAGGATCTAAACAAACAACCATATTAAATTTAGGTTTAACTGACCCTGTTCCAGAAAGGGCTGTTGATATTTTAAATGCATTAATCAAAGAATACAATAGAGCTGGTGTTGCAGATAAAAACACCATGGCTGAAAATACCCTGAAATTCATTGAAGAACGTTTGGCAAAAGTAACCATTGAATTGTCTTCAATTGAAATGGATATTGAGAATTATAAGCAAAAAGAGGATATTATCGATATTTCTACGCAGGGATCGGCCTATTTAGCCACTGTTCAATCGTCTGACCAACAAGCTGCAGAAGTTAATATTCAATTGTCTGTTATGGACAATATTGAAAAATACCTGATTAATAAAAGTGATAATTCAGGAACAGTCCCTTCTACCTTTGGTATTAGCGATCCGACTCTAATGAGTTTAATTAATAAATTAACTGAGGCAGAATCTCAATTAAGTCGCTTAAAGAAAATTGGAGCAGAAAACTCGCCAACGGTATTAGCCTTGCAAAGTCAAATAGCCCAATTAAAACCTAGTATTCTAGAAAATATCAGAAACTTAAAACAGAATTTAAGGGCTACTGAATCTAAAATCAGAGGGGAAAGCAACCGTTACACGAGTATGTTGCGCACCATTCCTAAAAAAGAGAGGGAGTTGTTGGACATCAACAGGCAACAAACGGTTAAAAACAGCATTTATACTTTCCTACTTGAAAAAAGGGAAGAAACAGCTTTATCATACGCATCAGCAGCCGCTGATAGTAGATTGATTAATCCAGCAGAGGCTCTTGGTTTTCCTGTTAAACCTGTGAAATCGAGCATGTACATTTTTGCTTTGCTTTGTGGAATTCTAATTGGAGTAGCCTTTGTTTTATTAAAAGAAAAACTAACCAAAGAAATCATGTTCAGATCTGAAATTGAAAAACAGACTGACGCAACCATATTGTCTGAAATTATTTTCAATGAAGGCAAAGAAGCCATTGTTGTTAATGATGGAAACAGAAGTCCAATAGCTGAACAATTTAGATCTTTGAGAACTTCACTTGGTTTTATTGGCTCAAATGCACACAATAAAACAATCTTGATGACATCATCAGTTTCAGGAGATGGAAAAAGTTTTATCGGCATTAACCTTTGTGTAAGCTTAGCTATTGCAAATAAAAAAGTATTGTTATTAGATTTGGATTTGAGAAAGCCAAAACTATCTACTATGCTTGGCTTGAAAAACGATTTTGGAATGTCTACAATTCTTTCAGGCAATTGTGAAAAGGAAAAAGCAATTCAAAAAATTAAAGATATTCCTAACTTAAGTATTATTACTGCTGGACAAATTCCACCAAATCCTACCGAGTTAATTATGAATGGTAAATTGGAGGAAATGTTGAAACAATACAAAGAGGAGTTTGATTACATAATTATTGACACGCCACCAATTGGATTGGTTACTGATGCTAAAATATTAGGACAGTATTCTGATGTGACTTTCTATGTGATTCGCCATCACCACACACCTAAATCATATTTAAGATTTATAAACAACGTTTATGTTAATGAGGAATTGAAAAATATGTATATTATTTTTAATGGTTTGAAAGAAAGAGGCATGATGGGTGCAAAAAGTACTTATGGCAATGGTTATGGTTACGGTTATGGATATGGCCAAGGCTATAGTGAAGATGATAAAAAAGCCAAGAAAACCTTTTTAAGTTTCTTAAACTTCTTCAAGCGTAAATCTTAATTAAGTACTTTAGAATTTCTTTTATGTCTAATTTGTTTTTATCAGTTATAATTCCAACCTATAAGCGCAATGATTTGTTGTTTAATTGTCTCACTATGCTTAGTCCAGACAAGCAAACAATTTCATCTGATTTGTATGAAGTAATCGTTACAGATGACAGTAAAAATCAGATGTCTTTAGAATTGTCTAAAGATTTTCCTTGGGCGAAATTTATTCAAGGGCCACAGAAAGGTCCTGCCTCCAATAGAAACAATGGCGCAAAAAATGCAAACGGAAATTGGTTTGTTTTTATTGATGATGATTGTTTGCCTGATTCTAATATTTTAAAATCATATTATGATGCCATAAGTAATGGCTCATACAGGGCTTTAGAAGGGTATATAAATGCAGAAAGACCAAAACAAAGAGTTGATGAAGAATCTCCTCTCAATCTAAAAGGAAATTGTTTCTGGTCATGCAATATTGCCATTGAACGCGAATTGTACGGAGAATTAAAAGGATTTGATGAAGGATTCCCTTACGCAGCTATGGAGGATACCGATTTGTTTGAAAGGCTTCAAAAAATTGCAACACATAATTTTGTTCCCGAAGCAAAAGTGATTCATCCTTGGCGTCGTGTTAAACCATTTCAAAATTTCAAAAAAAGATTATTGTCTAATCAATATTCTCTAAATAAAAACCACATTAAAAGGGACTTTAATTACCGATTCCAACGACTTAAACTGTGTGTTGGTGTGATTATTTCTGATACCAAATTGTTGTTTAAATTTAGATTCAGAGGTTTTGGTGTTTATCTAGACCGCGTATGTTTCCAAATTGTCATGTTATTTATTTAAGCCCACGATTGAATAAAATTAATTTTAAAAAATGTCAGAATCTCCAGAAAGCTTAATAGATAAAAAGGACAGTAATCTTTTCACTATAATAAAACTTTTTATAGTAACTGGTGGTGCCCAAATATTAATTCAAGCTATTGGATTTATATCAGGGATTATGGTCATTCGACTATTAAGTCCACAAGAATATGCGTATTACGTATTAGCCAATACAGTTTTAGGAACCATGGTTGTCCTTGCCGATGGTGGGGTCTCTAGTGGCGTTATGTCGCAAGGTGCTAAAGTATGGCAAGATAAAATTAAACTCGGGTTGGTGTTTTCAACTGGTATTCACTTAAGAAAAAGATTCGCAGTTTTTAGCTTGATTTTATCAACTCCAATATTGGTGTACCTGCTTCTGTCTAATGGAGCCAGTATTCCTGCCACTATTTTAATTTGTGTTACACTAATTCCTGCTTTTTATGCTGGTTTATGGGATTCATTGTTGGTTATTATTCCACAATTACATCAGTCAATAGTACCACTTCAAAAAAATCAGATAATGGTGGGCATACTCAGATTGGTGCTTTCTGGTTTGAGTTTAATTATTTTCCCTTGGTCTTTTGTGGCAATACTTGCTGGTGGTTTGCCAAGAATTTATGGAAATATAAAACTAAGGAAATTAAATAAAGAGCATATCACTGAAACGGAAGAAGTCGACCCTGTAGTTAAAAAAGACATCTTGAAAATTGTTAAAAAATTCATGCCCGGTGCAATTTATTACAGTTTGTCTGGTCAAATTACCATGTGGTTGTTGTCTGTATTTGGCAATACAACTTCAATTGCTCAGATTGGGGCACTTGGGAAATTTGGTATGATACTAACTCTTGTTACGGCTATCACCAGTACATTGGTAATTCCAAGATTTGCCCGTTTACCAATATACAAAAACAACTTAATCGCAAGGTATTTTCAAATATTATCAGGTTTGTTTTTATTGATGTTTTTAGTCATCGTTGTTACCTATTTATTCCCTAACCAAATTTTATGGATACTGGGCGGTGATTATAAAGATTTACAATATGAATTAATCCTTTGCATTTTGGGTGCTTGTTTAGGTGTATCTGCCGATATTGCTTTTGGACTCCTTTCTTCTAGAGGTTGGATGTACAATCCTATATTATATATTTCTGTCAATATCCTTTCGATAATTGCTTTGGCATTAACACTTGACATCACAACATTGCGCGGTGCATTGTGGATGAACGTGGTAATTGGCGCAGTTTTGTTGCTCATGAATATTGTCATTTTCTTATACAATTATTTCAAAACTAAACATAAGACAGCATAGATGCATCAACCTAATTCTTTCGGCCTTTTTTATACCAAACTATTCAGTTTAAAGAATCTTCTTAGAAAGGAAATCTTAAAATGGAGAGGTTTGCAAATAGATAAAGGAACCAAGTTAGGTAACATCAGTTGCGATTGGCCAAATAAATTAATGATTGGCGCAGCTTGCGATATACAAGATGGTGTTGATTTTAGAATTTGGCACCCCTATGATCCTGAATCTTACATTAAAATTGGGAACAGAGTATTTATTGGGCATGCTTGTGAATTTGTTTGTAACACCAAAATTACAATCGGTGACGATTGCTTAATAGCAAGTAGAACAACCTTTGTTGATGTTGGTCATGGAATTGACCCAAGCAGTAAAATGAATTTGCAAGATACCGTTGCAGAGGAAATAAAAATTGAAGAGGACGTTTGGATAGGTTCTTCTTGTGTAATTATAAAAGGTGTTACAATTGGAAAAGGTTCCGTTGTTGCCGCAGGTTCATTGGTGAATAAATCTATCCCTCCATATCAAATTTGGGGTGGCGTTCCTGCAAAATTTATTAAAAATAGAGAATAAGGATTATATGATAGCAATAGATCAATTATTAAAAACCCAAAGCCAAAAAGTTATAGATTGGCATGTTAATTTGGTTTTAACAGAGTCTCAATTACCTTGGGCTTTTATTGAAGAAAATATGAAATGGAACTTTATGCTTTGGCATGAAGAGGATATTGCTAGGATTAAAGACATTGATCCATTGAGGATAGTTGAGGCTAAACGCAACATTGATCAATACAACCAAGCAAGAAACAATGCTATGGAAAAGATTGACGAATGGATACTTTCATATTTGGAAAATAACCAAGTAACACCTGGGGAAAAAATGCATTCAGAAACTCCAGGCATGATGATAGACCGTTTGGCCATTATGGCACTTAAGAAATTCCACATGGAAGAAGAAACTCTTAGAAAAGATGTAGACCAAAGCCATATTGATAAATGCAGTTCAAAAGTTGCTGTTTTGACAGAACAAATTGCAGATTTGTCAAACGCGCTAAATATTGTTATAAATGATTTATTGGAATCAAAACTGCAGTTTAAAGTGTACAGACAATTTAAAATGTACAATGACCCAAGTTTAAATCCAGAATTATATAAAAGGAACGCAAGCAAATGAAAAAAGAAAAATTATACGTAGATGCTGTTGTTGGCGGCAGTGGTGATTTATGGATGCGTCTGGTTGGCTTTTATTCAATGGCCAAATTAAAGCCAAATTTAGAAATTTACCTTTATGTCAATGACACATTTAGGCCTTTTATGAAACTTGTTTTTGGTGACCGATTGATTTTTGTTGAAACCAAACCAAAAGAGATGAAATTAACATATACTGGTATTGGTTTAAGACACTTAATTCCAGGTATAATAAAAGGAGAGAGATACATTGCACCATTTCAAAGAATAATTGTTGCAGAGCGAAAGCACAAAAGTTTTAAAGATTCTCTAAATATATTTCTTTTTGGAATTATGGATAACCTTAGTTTAATCCATGTTCCACCTGAAAAAGTTATGGCCACTTATCATGGTTATTTGGAAACAGCTGGAATCAAAAAATTGAGAGATATCTCTTTGGAGACTTTTTCTAAGCAAGTTAATGAAGACTACCCAATTCTTTACGATAAATTGAATGCTGAATTGCCTTTATCTCCTGAATTGCAAATCCCTAATGATATCAATGAAAATATAGTCTTTTTTGCCAATGGCAATAGTAGACAATTTGCGCCTTTATGGTGGGCGAAAGAAAACTTCCCAAATGCTTATTATGCTTTTTTTTATAAAGAGCCAGATTTTAAATTGTTTCAAGATGCTGGAATGAAAGTTATCCCTTTTTATAAAGAAATTGGGGATATGATTGAAATTTCGAAGCGTGCAAAATGGACAGTTTGCACCGATAGTTTTTCTTCTCATGTCATTCAATCATCTAATAAGAATTGTACTATACTTATAACAGAAGTTGTTCCATCTCGAGTGATTTCACCTGCATTTAAAGGGCCTGTAGTCGATAATGAAGTTGCATGTCATCCATGTGTACACTCCAATAGACGTGTGCCTTGTGAAGCTGGTTTATTCGAATGCTTAAATTGGAAAAACAGCCGCTATACTGAGAATATTAAAAAATCTATACCCCAATAAAAGTATATTTCTAAACTAATATTATGAAAATCGTTTTCGTTTGTGGAAGTATTGAAAGAGGTTGCGATGGAGTAGGCGATTACACACGACGATTGGCACAAGCATTATTGTCTATTGGGCATGATATTACTATCATCGCCATGAGAGATGCTTATGTAAATGAACAAAAACGAGAAATTATAGAATCTGAAACTGGGGAAATTAAAATCCTAAGAATTCCTCAAAATATTAGTCTTAAAGAAAGTTCAGTTTTAATTAAAAGTGAACTTGATGAAATTAAACCTGATTGGGTAAGTCTTCAATTTGTGATTTTTGCCTACCATGCAAAAGGTCTTCCTTTTGGATTAGGTCAACTGTTGTCAAATTCTTTTAATGGCTATAAGGTCCATGTCATGTTTCATGAACTATGGCTGGGAATGGAGAAAGTCAACAATCTTAAACATTCCTTGTGGGGTTTTTTTCAGAAAAGAATTGTGCTTTCAATGATTAGTCAATTAAAGCCTTCTCTTATCCATACCAATTCTAGATGGTATGCTGATCAATTAGAAAAAGTAACAAATAAAGTAAAAGTATTGCCACTTTTTTCAAATATTCCTGTACAAGCAGAATTTGAAAATAAGAACAGAAGTATTGATTTTCTAAATCATAAGGCAATAAAATTTGTGGTTTTTGGCCATATTAGCTTGTATGCTCCGGTTGAAAAGTTTGTGCAGGAGTTAAACCTCATTTCTGAAAAGAATAATATTGATGTTTCAATTACTTTTATTGGAAAGAATAATTCTGATTTGAACCGTTGGATAGAAGCATGGAAGATTCATTTCCAAACTATCGTTTTGGGCATACAATCTGAATATGAAATTTCAAAAACTTTGTCTCAGTCAGATATTGGTATTTCCACAACACCATACGCTCTCTTGGGGAAAAGCGGTTCTTTTTATGCATTACTAGACCATGGACTGCCAGTAATCAATGTGTCTGATCTAAATGAATTGTTTGATGAACGTAAAAATTTCAAAGCCCCTCAAGGACTTTTGGAATATAGAATTGGTAATCTTGAAGAAGTTTTCTCAAACTTGATTTTACCTGAAAAAACCAAACAATTGGATACAAGCAGAGATTTATTTTTAAATGATTTAATTAACGTTACAAGATAATTTTGAATAATTCGAAGCCAAATATCATTGTTTCTCATCCAACTGGTAATGCAAACCTCAGGGCTGCATTAGATGGGTTTGAACAAAACAAAATACTTGCTGCTTTTTATACCTGTATAGCAACTCAGAACAATACTGTTTTTAGTTTATTATCCAAACTACCTGGTATGTCTGAATTCAAACGTAGGGCCTTTGGTGAAAATTTAACGCCATTTATTCATTCTTATCCTTCGCATGAATTGATGCGTTTATTAAGTATGAAAGCCGGATTTAGTCGTTTGATTCAACACGAAGTGGGCAAGTTTTCAATTGATGCTGTTTATCAAAACTTAGATAAAATAGTTGCCAAAGCCTTAGCGAATAATAATAGTAATAATAAATACAATGCCGTTTACGCCTATGAAGATGGTGCGTTAAACTCATTTAAATCAGCCGCTCAAAATGGGATTAAATGTTTATATGATTTGCCCATAGGATACTGGAAAGCCGCAAGGGTTTTAATGGCTGAGGAAATTCAAAAAAGGCCAGATTGGGCTGCTACTTTGTCGGGATTTAGTGATTCTGAACTTAAAACGAAAAGGAAAGATGAAGAATTAGCTTTGGCAGACCATATTTTTGTTGCAAGTTCTTTTACTGCCCAAACCTTAAGCCATTACCCAGGAACATTAAAAGATATTAGTGTAATTCCTTATGGATTTCCTAAGGTGGAAGAGATTAAATCGTATAAACGAAAGGAAAATCAAAAATTGAAATTTCTGTTTGTTGGTGGACTTTCTCAACGAAAGGGAATTGCAGATATTTTTGATGCCGTAGAACCTCTAAAAGATTTTGTTGAGTTAACTGTTGTTGGCCGTTTGCCAAACAATGATGTGCCTGTTTTGAATAAGGCGCTTGAAAACTGTAATTATATACCTAGTTTAGCACATTCAGAGATTCTTAAATTAATGAAAGAAAATGATGTGTTGCTATTCCCGTCGTTGTTTGAAGGATTCGGCTTGGTTATCACAGAAGCTATGTCACAAGGTACTCCTGTTATTACAACCAATAGGACTGTGGGCCCTGATATTATTAACCATGGTGAAAACGGATGGATAATCGAAGCAGGTAACCATATTGCTTTGCGTGAGATGATGGAGCAACTGATACATAATCCTGAGTTGATTGAATTGAATGGACGTGCAGCACATAAACTGGCAAGTTCAAGGCCTTGGAATGTTTATGGAAATGAATTGGCAGAAAAAGTTATAAAAGTATTGGCTTGATAAATAGTAAACTAAATAGCGTAGCGAGCGGTGAATTAAATCCTGTAGGAATTAGTTTAATCAAGAAATTGGTATGGCTATATTTTTTCCTTCTGATTTTCGAAGGTGCACTCAGAAAATGGGTATTACCAGGTCTAGCAACTCCTTTGCTAATTATACGAGATCCAGTTGCCCTAATGGGTATCTTAACAGCTTATAAATATAAAATGTTAAGGTCTAACATCTATTTGAACGCAATGGTGGTGTTGACTTTAATTTCTGTTCTTACCACTATGGCATTTGGACATGGCAATTTTATGGTTGCTATTTATGGTGCCCGTATATTTTTATTACATATTACTTTCATGTTTATTATTGGCCAAGTTCTCGAATACGATGACGTGGTTAAAATTGGGAAAGCCATATTAATTATATCTATTCCAATGGCATTGTTAATTGGTATGCAGTTTTACAGCCCCCAATCGGCCCTAGTGAATAGAGGAATTGGAGGAAATGAAGAAGGTGGAGGCTTTAATGGCGGTGCTCAAGGTTTCTTCAGACCACCAGGTACGTTTTCTTTTACTGTAGGAAATGTTCAATTCTTCAGCTTAGTTTCTGTATTTGTATTGTACTTCCTATTTAATCTAAAAAATATAAATAAAATAATAGTGATAGGGGCGGCATTTGCATTGATTGCTGCTGTGCCTCTGTCTATTAGTAGAGGATTGTTATTTCAAGTCTTAATTGGACTCATGTTTGTTGGGATATCAATTTCAGGTAATGCCAAGAATTTTAGCAAACTATTGTCCATCGTTTTCTTTGGATTTGTTGTCATTTTTATTTTAAAAGACACTGAGTTTTTTAAAACAGCTACAGGTGCATTTACTGAGCGTTTTGAAACAGCAAACGAAGCAGAAGGTGGTGTTGAAAGCATGTTTTTAGATCGTTTTCTTGGTGGATTAATTACTGCCGTTACCGGTACTGATGGTCTTCCTTTATTTGGATTCGGTTTGGGAATGGGTACCAATGTAGGCGCACAATTGCTTTTTGGAAGCGCTGTTTTCCTTATTGCTGAAGGTGAATGGGGAAGGACTGTAGGTGAAATGGGGCCGCTATTAGGTATTTTACTCATTTTTGTTAGAAGTTCTTGGGTGTTCTCTGTGTTTTTTAAGTCTTTCCAAAAAATCAAAGAAGGAGAAATTCTCCCTTGGCTTTTAATGAGTTTTGGTTTCCTTCTACTCCTTCAAGGTCAATTGTCTCAACCAACTTCAGTAGGATTCGTAGTACTCGTTGGGGGCTTGGTTATAGCTTCATTAAAAGAAAAATCAATAGAAAAATTAGAAGAATAAATCTTGGGTTCAAAAATTGAAAATATCGTCTTAATTGGTAATTATATACCAGACAAGCAACAAAGCATGCACCGATTTTTAAGCATGCTTGAATTGAATTTTAAAAGCCAGGGACTTAAAGTTGACGTCATACTACCAACAGTTTTTTTGGGTAAGTTTAGTAAAAACACCAATACTGGTCTAGGAAAGTATTTTGGCTATTTTGATAAATATCTTTTGTTTCCTCTAGTTCTACTTTTGAAAAAAAGAAAATACAATAACAGCCATTCTGTTTTTCATATCTGCGACCATTCAAATGCAATTTATATAAGCTATTTGCCACAAGATAGAACCATTGTAACCTGCCACGATGTATTGGCGATAAGAGGTGCTAAAGGTTTCAAAGATGCATATTGTGATGCTTCTTCAATGGGTATGATACTGCAAAATTGGATACTTAAGTCTTTGCAGAAAACAAAGAAGATTGCATTTGTTTCTCAAACAACAGCGCTGCAGTTCGATGAATTGTGCAGTGAGCAAAAGTACAATGGCCATTCAGAACTAGTTTACAATTCACTTAATGGTAATTTCTATCCAATGGAAATTAACCATGCACTCAACGCTCTTAATAATTATCCTCAATTACAAACTGAGCCTTTTATATTGCATGTAGGTTCAGGATTACCACGCAAAAACAGGAAACTGCTTATTGAGATGCTTGTTATATTAGGGCCAAGATGGAAGGGAAATGTTTGTTTTGTTGGGGAGGAACTTGATCAAGATAGTTTGAAATTGATTAATGAAAATCAATTGAGTAATAGGGTGGTTGTTATAAGCAGTGCCAACCATCAGATTCTACTTTCCCTTTACCGTTTATGTTCAGCTTTTGTATTTCCTTCTTTTTCTGAAGGATTTGGTTGGCCTGTTATTGAAGCCCAAGCTTGTTCAGCCCCAGTCATAACTAGCAATATTCAACCTATGCCAGAAATAGCTGGTAAAGATGCTTTATGCGCTAATCCTCACCATCCTGAAGAATTTGCCGAGGCTTTCCTATATTTGCAAGACCTGAAAAATAGAAATTTAAATATTGAACAAGGACTACTAAACTCAAAAAGATTTGAAATGTCTTCAATGATTAACGCTTACCTTAATCTTTATAACGCTTAAATGTTGCTGAAATTAATTTGTGTTTTGTCGCCATGGAAACTAAAGAGATTTATTCTTCAGAAAAGATTTGGCTATACACTTGATCCAAGTGCTTATATCGGATTATCTTGGGTGTTTCCAGGGAATTTAATAATGGAAAAGAACTCTAGGATAGATCATTTTACTGTTGCTATTCATCTTGACTTAATACATATTGGAGAAAATTCTAGCATAGGAAGAAGCAATTGGATAACTGGGATGTCTACCAAAACCGAGACACCTTTTTTTAAACACCAAACCAATAGATTGGCTGAATTAAAAATTGGTAAACATTCTCACATTACAAAAAAACATCATTTAGATTGCACCAATTTATTACAAATTGGGGATTTTGTAACTGTTGCGGGATATGACTCTCAATTCTTAACGCATTCAATTGACCCATACGAAAATAGACAGCATAGTGAACCCATAATAATAAATGATTACACTTTTGTTGGTACCAATGTAGTTGTCTTGGGGGGAGCAATTTTACCAGCCAAGTCAATTTTGGGTGCAAAGTCTTTATTGAATAAAAAGTATGTAGATGAATTCAAACTATATGCAGGAGTGCCGGCTAAACCGGTCTCTGATTTGGATAAAGATTCAAAATATTTTAAACGTGATTCTGGTATAGTATATTAATTAGATGTGTGGAATTGTTGGCATAATTGGATTAAATAAAGAGGTATCAACCTCTAAGATTCAGGCAATGAATCAACGCATTGAGCACCGTGGCCCTGATGCAGAAGGTTATTTTATTGAGAATGGAATTGCATTAGGTCATAGACGCTTGTCAATTATTGATTTAAGTTCAGGTGCTAACCAACCATTGCTTGATGTAAGTAAAAGGTACGTCATCGTTTTTAATGGTGAAATATATAATTACCAAGAGGTGAAAGCCCAACTTGACTATCAATGGTCTTCAAATTCAGACACTGAAGTTATATTAGCTGCTTACATCAAATGGGGAAAAGCCTGTTTAGATAAGTTGAACGGAATGTTCGCATTTGCTATTTGGGATAATCTTGAACAAGAACTTTTTATTGCGAGAGACCGCTTAGGGGTTAAACCATTATACTATGCCCATGTTAACGGGACTTTTGTTTTTGCTTCAGAAATTCGCAGTATTTTGTCTTCTGAATTGGTGGAAGCGAAATTAGATCAAAACAATTTAAGTGAATATCTTAGATTCTTAAGTCTATCAACACCTAAGACCTTGGTTAAAAACATTGTTCAACTTTGTCCTGGACAATATTTAATATTCAAAAACAATCAGTTTTCTATTCATAAATATTGGAGCTTATTGGATAAACCTAAACCAAATAATTTAGGTTACAAAGAACTACTTAATGCTTGTAAATCTCATTTTGTAGATTCTGTTAAAAGCAGAATGGTTGCAGATGTAAAAGTTGGAGCCTTTCTATCAGGGGGAATCGACTCTTCTGCTGTTGTTGCGATAATGTCTGAATTGAGTAAAGATCCTATTGAAACTTTCTCAATCGTATTCAATGAAAAACAATATGACGAGTCAGAATATTCGCAAATCATTGCAAAAAAATACAAGACCAACCATACAGCATTTTTAATGAAGCCGGAGGACTTGATTCCCAACTTAGATCCGTTTTTTAAATCAATGGATAACCCAACAGTTGATGGAATTAATACCTATATGATATCCAAACTGGTAGCTAATACTGGAATTAAGGTTGTTTTAACTGGCATTGGTGGTGATGAATTGTTTGCAGGTTATATAAGTTTTGAACGTTGGAAATCTTTCCAAAAGTTTGCTTGGGTATTTAATATTCCAGTTTTCAAACCTGTTCTTTCCATTGTAAATAAGTTCAACAAAACCCGGGCTAGTCTTAAATTGTCTGATATGTTTAATGCTAAGAATACTGAATTGTCTGACTTCTATGCAAACAGCCGCAGTGTTTATTTTAGCAATGAATTAAACTATTTATTAGAGAAACCTGAAATAAAAAATGACTCGTGGTTGGATTTAAACCAAACCCAATCGTTTCCAACCTTAAGTCAATATTCTATTGCAGAACTTAGTCATTATACTTTAGATGTATTAATGAAAGATACAGATCAAATGAGTATGGCTTGGGCTCTAGAAGTAAGGGAACCATTTTTTGATTATAAATTCATTGAATTTGTTTTAAATATTGAAGACCAATACAAATTCAAAAAGGGTAGTCCAAAACATTTATTTGTTGATGCCATGGGCGATTTATTGCCTTCTGAAATTGTGAACAGAAGCAAGAAAGGTTTTACTTTCCCATGGGACTATTGGCTGCGCAATGAGCTGAAAAATTACTGTGAAGAAGCCTTGACTTCTTTATCAAAAAGAAATGTTTTTAAACCAGAAGGCATCAAATTTCTTTGGGAATCATTCTTGAATAAAAAACAAGCTTTAACTTGGTTGCATATTTGGGGTTTGGTCGTTTTGGAAAAATGGATGGAGGAAAATAAAATTAAAAACTAAATAGTCTTGAAAATTCTGCGTGTCATTAATTCAATGGATCCTATAACAGGAGGTGTTTCTCAAGGATTAAGAAACTCAATACCTGAATGGGATAAACATGGACATACCACTCAGATTGTATGTTTAGATGCACCTTCAGCCGACTATCTAAAAGAGGAAGTTTTACCAATATTATGCCTTGGTCCTGCAAAGTCTCCTTGGCAATATTCAAATAAACTGTATCCTTGGTTACTTAAAAATATGCCCGATTTTGACGTAGTTATTGTCGAAGGTATATGGCAATACCATGTATATGCAGTATACAAGGCTGTAAAAGAACTAAAGAGGTTAAAACTTAAATGTCCGAAATTCTATATCATGCCGCATGGTATGCTAGACCCATATTTTCAAAAGGCGGAAAGCAGAAAATTAAAAGCCCTAAGAAATGAAATATATTGGCGTTTAATTGAATCTAAATGTATAAATTCTACTGATGCTGTTTTGTTTACTTGTCAAGAAGAGCTTCTATTGGCTAGAACAACATTTAAACATTACAAGCCAAAGAAAGAGTTAAATGTCGGTTTTGGAATTCCCAACATCCCAAGCTATACAGAGGAAATGAAGCATGCCTTCTTGAAATTAAGTCATTTAAATAGCAACGATAAATACTTTTTGTTCCTTAGTAGAATTCATCCTAAAAAAGGAGCTGACATTTTAATTAAAGTATATATAGATTTAATCAAAATGTCGAATTTGCCATTGAATGAATGGCCTAGTTTGGTCATAGCTGGCCCTGGTTTGGAAACTGAATATGGTAAGGACTTGGTAAAAATGGTTGTGAATAATCAACTCACAGAAAAAATCATATTTACAGGAATGCTAAGTAACGATTCAAAATGGGGTGCATTTTATGGTGCAGAAGCTTATATTCTCTGCAGCCATCAAGAAAACTTCGGAATTTCGGTGGTGGAGTCCTTGGCTTGTTCTAAGCCTGTGATTATCTCTAATCAGATTAATATTTGGAGAGAAATTAATGATTCAACAGCCGGTATAATTTGTGACGACAATGAGGAATCTTTGAGAATTGCGATGTCCAAATGGTTTGAATTAAGTGATGAACAAAAAAATGATATGGGAAGAAATGCTTTGCAAGCTTATCAAAACTATTTTCATGTAAAAGCGGCAAGTGAAAAAATGATTAATTCAATACTATGAGCACACACAATCAAGATACATTTAACGGACCTTCTTTTTCATTAAGCAATAGAATTGCTAGAGTGATCTGGAACCTTGTTTATGTTTTATTGTTTAAATATTCGCCTAAACCATTGCATGCTTGGCGTTCTTTTTTATTGCGATTATTTGGTGCTAAAGTAGGAAAGAATGTACATGTTTATCCCAAAGTTAGTATTTGGGCACCATGGAATTTAATTCTAAAAGATGGATGTGGTATCGCTAATGGAGCAATTTTATATGCTCAAGACAAAATTACAATTGGGGTAAAAACGGTTGTGTCTCAAGGTGCTCACATTTGCGCAGGTACCCACGATTACAATACGGAAGGTTTTATATTAATTACCAAACCGATTACTATAGGCGACCATGCTTGGATAGCAACTGAAGCATTTATTCATCCAGGTGTAACTATTGGAAATGGAGCTGTTATTGGGGCTAGAGCAGTTGTAGGAAAGTCTATGCCAGAATGGATGATTTGCAGTGGACACCCTTGTAAGCCAATAAAAGCTAGAGAAATTATTTTTAAGAACAATTAATCCTATGATTTCAGTAATAATATTAACCAAAAATGAAGAAAAGGATTTGCCTTCATGCCTTCATTCTATAAAATGGTGTGACGATGTTCATGTCTTAGATTCTGGGAGTACTGACAAAACAGTTGAAATAGCAACTGCTTTGGGAGCGAAAGTTTCATCTAATGCCTTTGAAAGCTTTGGGAAACAAAGAAATTTTGCCATCGATAATATTGAAACCAAATATCCTTGGATCTTGTTTTTAGATGCAGACGAGCATGTAACACCAGCATTTTTACATGAAATGAACCAAAGAATTAACTCTTCATCCAATGAAGTTGCAGGATTCTATTGTTGCTGGAAAATGATGTTGGATGGGGTATGGTTAAAACATTGTGACAATTATCCTAAATGGCAATTTAGGTTAATGTATAAAGGCAGGGCTAGATTTACAGACTTTGGTCACGGGCAAAAAGAAGATCAAATTATTGGTCGAATAGAATATATCAAAGAACCTTATATCCATTACGGATTTTCAAAAGGATGGTTTGCATGGATTGAAAGACACAACAAATACTCTAATCAAGAAGCTGTGTCTAGATTAAATAGTAAACCGCCCTTCAAAAACATATTCTCCTCTCATGGAAGCATCCGAAACCCTGCATTAAAGTCTTACTTAAGTCAGATACCTGGCTGGCCTTTGTTGCGTTTTATTCAAGCATATATCTTCAGCCTTGGTTTTTTAGAAGGAAAGCCAGGGTTTATTTATTGTGTGAATATGGCCTACTATGAATTTTTAATTAAAATAAAAATGCGTGAATTGCGCAATAATCAACCTAAAGTATAATTATCCTTCATGAAAATACTTGTATATAGCTCTGTATTCTACCCAAATGTTGGCGGTATTGAAAATCTAAATTTAGATTTAATCAATGAGTTTGTTAACGCTGGTCATCAAGTAAAAGTGGTAACAGAACAAAAACAAACTAAGCCCAATCCTTTTAAGAATGTAGAGATTGTAGAATACAAGAATGTACTGTCTCAAATAAGACTGTTTTTTTGGAGTGATATTGTTTACATGCCGAATATTACCCTTAAAATCTTTTGGTTGTTTTTATTTAATCCTTTTAAGAAATATGTGGTCTCACACAATGATTTCCATATTGCGTTCCACAAAAAATGGAAAGCGGATTTAAAATTGTTTTTTATTCATAAAGCCGATGCCAATATTTCTGTAAGTAAAAGTATTGCAGATCATTTTCACATCAACGCAGATGTCATATATAACTGTTACAACAATGAGGTTTTTAAAATTTACCCTGAAGTTGAACGAAAAATGGATTTTGTATTCGTTGGCCGTTTGGTTACCTATAAAGGTTGTATAATTTTGTTAGAGGCATTTGTAATGTTGGGAGGAAATTATAATTTAACCATTATAGGTGATGGTCCCGAATCTAGGACCTTGCGCAAAATAGTCAACCGTCACCGATTAAACGATAGGGTGCGTTTCTTAGGCTTTATGCATGGTGAGGAATTGGCTAAAAAATTAAACGAACACAAGGTTATGGTGGTATGCCCAATCGATAAAGAAGGTTTTGGTATTGTTGCTTTAGAAGGCTTAGCCTCCGGTTGTGAGTTAATTGTTGCAGATGCTGGGGGATTGCCAGAAGCCGCCAATGGATTTGGTTGTAAATTCCCAATGAAAGATGTCGTAGCGTTGAAAGATTGTATGAAAAAGGTTATTTCAAGCGAAGATTTAAATAGTGATTTTGATGAAAAAGCAAAGTATTTAAGTACTTTGACTAAACAAGAGGTAGCTAAAAAATATTTGCAAGTATTTACTAGAGTTTTAAACAAATAAAATGTTTCATAGAGACAATATAAACGGACTTAATCTAAAGGAAAAGCAGCTTTGTTTAACCTTTGACGATGGACCTGGCATTCACACACTGCCTATTGCTCTTTTTTTGAATCAGCTAAATATTCGGGCCACTTTTTTTGTGGTGGGCAAATATGCTGCTAATAACATCGACGTTTTGGTAAAACTAAAGGAGCTTGGACATATAGTTGCCAATCACACTTTCGAGCACCCAGATATGCCTTATTATTGTTCTGTGAATGGTGATGTTCAAGACCAAATTATAAGAACCAATTCAGTTATTAGTCCCTATGTAAACTCAGAACTTATTTACTTTAGAACACCTTATGGAAAATGGTCAGCTGAAGTGGCTGATGAATTAAATGGAAATTTAAGAAGTTCTATGAATATGTGTGGCCCTATTCATTGGGAAATCCCTGGAATCGATTGTCACTATTGGAATATAGGGAAAACCGTTGAGCAAGCTTTAGAAGCATATCTAATGGAAATAAATAAGCAAGGCAAGGGAATTGTGGTAATGCACGACGAAATTGCAGATATGGATATTGTTAAACCGAAAAACAAAACCTATGATTTGATTAAGGTCCTAATTCCAGAATTAATTAACTTGGGTTATCAATTTGTAGGTTTAGATGAGATTGAAGGATTCCAAAAAAGAGAATCACAGCTCAATACATTTTATATCAAAACGAAGCAGAATCAATGGTTAAGCTTAAACGAAAACTATTTGCATGCCTCATCTAGTAAAAATAATACGGAGTTTAAATTTCTTGAACAAAGCAACGGAAAAATTGTAATAAAAACATACAATGATAAGCTTCTTGCTGTAAATGAATCTAGTTTAAATGAGGTTGTAACATCTTCTATGATAAACCAATTTTCTTTATTTGACTACATTCCCGTGAGACATAATGGTTTTATGTTGCGGTCATACAACGGAAATTATTTAAATATTGAAACCAATGATGGTTCTAGGCTTATGGCAAATGCACAATTTATGAGACAAGCTACAGTGTTTAATTTTATTTCGGTTCATTCAAAACTTGAACGTAAAGTTTCTATTACAGAAAGAATAATGCTTTTCAAAAAGGCAATTCGATTTGTGAAATCTAAAATCTTTTCAAATTAAAATTCGTGGAAAAATTAAGTGTTAATAAAGGCAGTTCTGTATTGATATTGGGGATTAATTTTTCGCCTGAACTAACTGGAATTGGAAAATACTCAGGCGAGATGGCCCAGTGGTTGTCAGAGAATAATGTAAAAACTACAGTGGTTACCAGTTTCCCATATTATCCAAATTGGAAAGTGCAAGAACCATATTCAGGAACCTGGTTTAAAAAGGAAAGCAGTTCGAATGGCAACTTAATGGTTTATAGATGTCCCATGTATGTACCAAAAGTGCCAAGCGGCTTAAAACGAATGGTGCATGAGGCAACTTTCTTTGCTTCTGCAACTTGTGTTATTGTGCGTTTGCTTTTTAAACCTCGAATTGACAACATAATTTGTGTGGCCCCACCTTTTCATTTGGGCTATTTAGCTTTATTCTATCGACTTGTTAAAGGAGGTAAAATAAATTACCATATTCAAGACCTTCAAATCGAAGCGGCACGTGATTTAAAAGTGGTGAAATCAGAGGGTTTTTTCAAGATATTATTTGGATTGGAAAAGTTCATTTTTAACCATGTAAATTCTATTAGTTCAATTTCATTAGGAATGATGAGAAAAATTGCGGCCAAATCTGATAAATCAATTAAATTATTTCCTAATTGGGTAGACACTAAGTTGTTTCATCCACTAGCTGATAGAAATGAATTAAAAAGTAAATGGGGCTTTAAGCCAAGTGATAAAATAGTTTTATACTCTGGTAGTATAGGAGAGAAGCAAGGTTTGGATGCACTAATTGATATTGCTATTGAATGTCAATCGCAAGCAGAAATACAATTTGTAATCTGTGGAACGGGACCTTATAAAGCGAATTTGGAGCAAATTTGTAAGAATAAATCAGTTTCTAATGTTCATTTCCTTCCGCTTCAAGATTTTAATGTATTCAATATGTTTTTGAATATGGCAGACGTTCATTTAGTCCTACAAAAAGCTCAAGCAGCTGATCTTGTAATGCCAAGTAAATTAAGCACTATATTATCTTCTGGAGGCTTAGTAATTGCTACTGCATTTGCTGGAACAAGCTTGTTTGATGAAATCGTCAATAATGACATGGGCATAGTGATAGATCCAGAAAACAATCAATTGCTTCAAGAAGCAATTGTATTAGCCTGTACAAAAGATTATTCCAATGCCAGAGCAAATGCTAGGGTTTATGCAGAAAGGTATTTGGATCAAGAAGCAATACTTCAAGCGATGAAGTCTGAAATATTGAGTTAAAAAAAATAGAGCCTTCTTTCGAAGACTCTATTTTGTGAGCTAGTCACAATTTTTTAGTATTTTTTTGAAGCTGAATTAAACAGCGTTTTTATCACCTACTATCATGTTTTTGATCGTTGAGTAAATGATTTTTAACTCAAGAACAAAAGTCCAATTTTCAATGTACCATATATCATATTGTACACGCTTGGCCATTTTTTCAATGTTTTTAGTTTCACCTCTTAATCCATTGGTTTGAGCCCATCCTGTAATACCTGGTTTTGCAAAATGGCGAACCAAATAATTATCGATAAGTTCAGAATACTCATTGGTGTGTTTAATCATGTGAGGTCTAGGTCCAACAACTGACATATTACCAAACAATACGTTAAAGAATTGAGGCATTTCATCTAAATTGGTTTTTCTTAAAAACTTACCAATTGAAGTTATACGTTTATCGTTAGCCGTAGCTTGTTTGTTGTCAGAATCATTGTTAACACGCATGGTTCTGAATTTCCAACAATAAAACTCTCTATTGCCTTCACCTGTGCGTTTCTGACGGAAGAAAATAGGACCTGGAGAACTTATTTTCACCAATACCATTAAGATAGGGAATAACCATGGGAAGATAAAAACTATAACAACTAAAGAGAAAAAGATATCAAAACTTCTCTTTTTTATTCTGTTCAAAGGTTGCTCAAGAGGCTCCATACGCAAGGAAACAACAGGAACATGACCTTGGAAATCAATTGACACATTATTTGTTTCTCTGAAGATTTTATAATCAGGAACAAACTTTATGCGAATTAAATTTCTTTCACAGAAATTAATAAGATTTTTAATTTCATTAGAGCCAAAATCACTTAAAGTTACATATACTTCATGAATTTTGTGTGAACTTGCAAAATGGTAAAGATCTTGAATTTTACCTAGATAGTTTGATTTTACTTCTTGCTCTTGCTTTTCGTTGAAATACCCCAACACTCTATATCCTTGAGACAAATCAACTGTCAATGCATTAATAATATCATTGCTGTTGTCTTTTGGGCCAATAATAACTGCATTGATTAGGTTTTTGCCATTAACTCTAATCCTTTTAAGCGCAGATATTGTAGCAATTCTATAAATTAAAATGAATATACCAAAGTTAAGAAAAAACAATGTAAATGCGTTTCCACTTAACTGATGCAAAGCAAACAAGTGTGCGAAAGAAGCCATTGCTAAGAAGAAATAAAGAATAAGCTTTAATCTCTTGTAAACACATTCTTCTATTGATGTATTTCTTTTAAAAGTAAATTCATTGAAATGGTGCATGAAATACATCCATACAAAGTTTGAAACGAATAAGAAGATTTTTGAATCTCTAGTGCCAATTAATTCCAAACTATTGTGGTTAACATAGAATGCGAATAAATAACTTGCGTTAAGTAGTAGTAGATCTCCAAATTTTAAAATTAATTTTAAGTACCTAATATTGGCACTCAAATTAATTGAGGGTAAATTGCGTATCATGTGATTTTGTGTAATTTGTGTGTTGTTGAGAAATGTCCCTTCAGGAAATGGTGTATCAATAAGAGAATGATAGCTCGCTTTTTTGGCGGCCAATTCTTCTGATACCATTAAATCAGACTGTTTTCTAATTTTTGAAATTCCCATGTGCTTTTCAGATTTTCCTTCGTGTAAAAATTCAAATGATTAATGCTGACAATGCGACGGAGAACCCATTGTCAATTCATTGCAGAAATTGTCAATTTGAGTCATGGTCACAACTTGCCAATCAAAACAATGATTAGAAGACGTGGAATTAAAGGTGAAAGTACAAGTTAATAGCCCTGCTTGAGCTCTGGAAATAGTTGATTTTTGAAGCGGATATGGAGAAAAAACAAAAGACTCATTATGGCTCGATGTAAAGACATCCAAGCTTGATAAGCGTTCAATTGTTCCTGTTTTTCGTTGTGTCGTTGGCTTAAACAATTCGGTTTTGAAAATTGTAAAAGCACTTTTGTGCGTATTCATGTATTTGTGTTTTTAGTTCGGTAGCCATGCGGAAAAGTGTTTTAGTTCTGGTGAAGTGTTCAAGTATAAATTGTTTTAGTATTTTATACTTACTTTTTCACACCGCAAACATAATTTCAATTCCATTAAAATCCAAATCATTTAAGTTTAAATAATAGCTAAATAATTGTGAATTGATTTAAAACGCTGTTTTACAAATGTTTAAATTTGTTTTATGTCTAAAAACAGTGAAAAATATTTGTATTTCAAGAAAAAAAATGATGTTTTTAAGGAATATTATTGTATTTAATTGATGAAATTTGTGGAGTTTTTAGTTTTAGAATTTGTTTAAAAGAAACATTAAGAATCTAATTGTGTAAATTGTTGTATTTTAATTAATTGTATTTTTTGTTTTTTGTCTTTTAGTATAAAATAGTAGTGATTAGTGTGTTTTATTCATCTTTTGTTAAAATGAGTATTTAAACTCATTTCTACTTTGTTTAAGTTTTTTAAAGTTTCCAGTTCAAACTTATTTTTGGCTTTAAATTGTTTTGATGCACAGGTCACTATAATCACACTATTTTTTTACAGGCCATAGACTATAAGAGAATTCGATTAAGAGGCATTTATAAGCCCTTAAGTGAATGCTTGGGGTAGAATTAATAAAACATCAATGGCAAGCGTCATTAATTGCTAATGGGTCTGAATTGTAGCTTGAAATAATCCGTATTTTAATTGGAAAATTAATGCATAAAAAAAACCTGAATAAATTCAGGTTTTTCGTTTTGTTCTGGTGATCCCGCTGGGATTCGAACCCAGGACCACTACATTAAAAGTGTAATGCTCTACCAGCTGAGCTACGGAATCGTTAAACGTGGTGCAAAAGTAAGATTTTTATTGATTTAAACAAATGCTTTTTGAAAATAATTCAATTATTTTAAACATTGAATCTAAAATGCATGCAATCTCCATCTTTTACTATGTATTCTTTACCCTCTACACCTAGTTTACCTGCCTCTTTAATTGCAGATTCGGTGCCATATTGAAGGTAATCGTCATATTTTATTACTTCAGCCCTAATAAATCCTTTTTCAAAGTCTGTGTGAATTACAGCAGCCGCCTGTGGCGCTTTCATGCCTCTTGTAATTGTCCAAGCTCTTACTTCTTTTTCTCCAACAGTGAAATAGGTGATATAATTGAGCATCTTGTATGCTGCTTTAATTAATTTAGCTACACCGCTTTCGCTCATCCCCAAATCATTTAAAAACATTGCTCTTTCTTCAGGGTCTTCTAATTCTGCAATATCAGCTTCTGCTGCAGCGCAAATTACCATTACATCTGCATTTTCTTTTGCAGCCATTTCTCTAATTTGATCTACCCATGCATTGCCGTTAGGTAAACTTTTCTCATCAACATTACAAACATATAAAACTGGTTTGCCAGTTAATAAATTCAAATCTTCAGTTAACTCCTTTTGTTCGTCAGTTAAACCATCCATTGTTCTGGCATTTAAACCTTGTAACAAATGGGCTTTAAGTTTCTCACAAGCATCTGCAATTTTACTGGCATCTTTATCTCCAGCTTTAGCCTGCTTTTGAACTCTTAATAATCTATTTTCTACTGCTTCTAAATCTTTTAACTGCAGTTCAGTGTCTATAATTTCTTTGTCTCTAATTGGATTAACAGAACCATCAACGTGAATGATGTTGTCGTCTTCAAAACATCTTAATACGTGTAATATGGCTTGAGTACTTTTTATGTTACCAAGGAATTGGTTACCCAAACCTTCTCCCTTACTAGCTCCTTTAACCAATCCAGCTATGTCTACGATTTCAACTGTTGCTGGAACTATGTTCTGAGGTTTTGCGATCTCAGTTAGTTTTTGCAAGCGTTCATCTGGAACCGTGATTACACCAACATTCGGTTCGATGGTGCAAAAAGGAAAATTAGCTGCTTGTGCTTTAGCATTGCTAAGGCAATTGAAGAGGGTAGATTTACCAACGTTTGGAAGTCCTACGATACCACACTGTAATGACATGTTTTAAACTGTATTTTTTTCCTGGATAGGATTTGTTATTGATTTGCTATTTCACCAATATCTTTGATGATTTTCATGGTTAAGTTTCTTGCCGTTGTCTCTGACTTACTTTCGGCGTAAATACGAATGATTGGTTCAGTATTAGATTTACGTAAATGTATCCATTCTTCATCAAAATCTATTCTAACTCCATCAACTGTGTTGATTTCAAACTTTTTGTATTTCTCTTTGATTTTTTCAAGAACTTCATCTGGGTTAATATCCTTGGTTAAATCAACTTTGTTTTTCGAAATAATATAGTTCGGAAAACTCATTCTCAAAGCCGTGCAGGTTTTGCCTGATTTTGAAAGTGAACTCAAGAATAATGCGATGCCTACTAAAGCGTCGCGACCATAATGTAATTCTGGATAGATAATTCCACCATTGCCTTCACCACCAATTACAGCCTTGGTTTCTTTCATCATCTCAACAACATTAACTTCACCAACAGCACTCGCAGTGTATTTACCACCTGCTTTTTCCGTGATGTCTTTTAATGCTCTAGTAGAAGATAAGTTTGAAACTGTGTTTCCTTTTTTGTGGTGTTTTAAGATATAATCAGCAACAGCAACCAAGGTATACTCTTCACCAAACATTCCGCCATCTTCACCCACTAAAGCAAGTCTGTCTACATCTGGATCAACACAAATTCCCAAATGGGCTTTTTTGCTTTTTACCATTGATGACAATTCTGTTAAGTGTTCAGGAAGTGGTTCAGGATTATGGGCGAAATGACCAGTTGGTTCACAATTTAACTCTATGATTTGCTCAACCCCCAAAGCTTTTAATAACATTGGTACTGCTATTCCTCCGCTAGAGTTAACAGCATCAACAACTATACTAAACTTTTTTTCTTTTATTGCTTCAACATCTACCAAAGGAAGTTTTAAAATTTCTTCGATATGCTTTTGAAGGTAAGTATTGTCTTCGGTGTATTTTCCTAATGAATTAACATCGGCAAATTCAAAAGATTGTGATTCTGCAATTTCTAATACTTTACTTGCCTCAGCACCAGAAATAAACTCACCTAAATTATTAAGCAATTTTAATGCATTCCATTGTTTAGGATTGTGGCTGGCAGTTAATATAATACCTCCTGCAGCTTTTTCAAGTTTAACCGCCATTTCAACGGTAGGAGTGGTTGATAAACCAAGGTTTACCACATCTAATCCCATTGATAATAAGGTAGAAACAACTAAGTCGGAAACTATTTTACCGGAGATTCTAGCATCTCTACCAATAATAACAAGTTTTCCGTTGTCTTTACTTAGGACCCAAGCACCATAAGCAGAAGCGAATTTAACAATATCTACAGGTGTTAAGTTCTCATCTGGTTTACCGCCAATTGTGCCTCTAAAACCTGATATTGATTTAATTAATGTCATTGATTTTTAAGGCTGCAAAAGTACGTAAATTATCGCAACTAAAATAATAGATTACTAACAATATGATTGTTGAAATTTTACAAAAAAATCACTTTGCAATGTTAAAAAGCAGGCTAAAAAGTAGTTAATTGCATTGTAATTAAATGGTTAAAATAAGTTTGATGTTTTTGGGATTGTTTTGTCTGTCTTGTGCTTTTAACGGCACTGATAAAACAGATACTTTGCCATCTAATAATCTGAGTGTGGCCTTCTATAATTTGGATAATCTTTATGATACCATAGACAATGCCAAGACAAACGACGATGAATTTACACCCCAGGGGAAAAACAAATGGAATACATACAGGTATAAACAGAAACTAATAAAATTAAGTAAAGTACTTTCTGATTTTGACGGTAAATCTTCTCCAGATGTATTAGGCGTTTGCGAAATTGAAAATAAATCGGTTTTGATGGATTTGTCGAATGCCATTAATTCTTCAAACTATGAAATTGTACATAGTGATTCCCGCGACGAAAGGGGGGCTGATGTTGCTTTGTTGTTTAATAAACAAAAACTTAAACTTTTAAGTTTTAAAAAATATACGCCAGTATTTAAGGATGACACCTCTGATAAAACGCGAGATATTTTATGGGTAAAACTATTGTGCACATCATCTTTAGATACACTTCAATTTATTGTCTGCCATTTTCCTTCTAGAAGAGAGGGACAAATTAAAAGCGAACCCAAACGTATTGAAGTTGCTAAATTGTGTAAAAAAGCAATAAATGAAAATTGCAATCTAAAGACTCAAAATTTAATTGTAATGGGCGATTTTAACGATGAACCTTCAAACAAGAGTATTAAAGATGTTATTGGAGCGGCTAATTTTAAAAAGCAATCTGATGCACCCATTGTTAATTTAATGTTTCAGTTTACTGAAAATGGAGAAGGAACCTATCGTTATAAAGATAAATGGAATGTATTGGATCAGTTTTTATTAAGTAATAAGTTGATTTCTAGTAAAACAGCACATTATGTCACTAATTCAGTATTTATAAAAAATGAAAAATGGATGTTGCAAACTGGAAAGTTTGCAGGATATCCATTCAGAACATATGCAGGTAATAAATGGTTAAATGGTTATAGTGATCATTTACCCATTGGTTTAAGAATTCAATTGAATGATAAGAAAAAAGATTAAAACAATTAACAGAGAGTTAAGTTGGCTCTCTTTTAACGACCGTGTGCTTCAAGAAGCAAATGATATCCATGTGCCTTTACTAGAGCGTTTAAAGTTTTTGGGTATTTTTTCTTCTAACCTAGACGAGTTTTTTCGCGTCCGAGTAGCGACCAACAAAAGGATGCTTCAAGTTAAAAGCACAAAAACTAATTCCATTAACAAAAAGGAAATTCAGGAAGCACTTCAAGATATTTACAACAAAGTTGTTATACAACAAGTCAAATTCAACAATATATACAACCAATTGCTCGATGAATTTAAAAGTAAAAATGTATACTTTGTAAATGAAAAGCAAATTAATATTCAGCAAACATTAGAGGTTAGAAAGTATTTTAAAGATGAAATTATAAACACCATTTTCCCATTAATTTTAGATGAGAAACGTTCTTTTCCTTTTTTAAGAGACAATACGGTTTATTTGGCTTGCAAACTAAGTAATACCATTACTAAAGAGAAGAAATATGCGCTGATACCGCTACCAACTAAAGTTAAGAAGAGGTTTTTTCAATTGCCCAAACAAGGTGGCAACACCTATATGATGTTTATTGATGATGTCATTAGATGCAATCTTGATGTTGTGTTTTCTAGTTTTGAATTCAATGTTTTTGAAGCCTATACCATCAAATTAACCAGAGATGCTGAAATCGATTTAGAAAGCGATGTTTCTGTTGATATTTTAGATACAATTAAAAATTCCCTTAAGCAGAGAAAAAAAGGCCAACCTGTTCGTTTGATATACGATCAAGAGATGCCTAAAGATTTTATTAAATTTATCAATCAAAAATTAAAACTATCAAAGGATGAATTAATTCCTGGTCAACGCTACCATAACTTCCGCGATTTTATCGGATTCCCAGATATCAAGAAGACCGATCTGAAATACCAAAATCTAGTGCCTTTAGCGATACCAGATTTAGATAAGGCAAAAACATTGTTTAATGCCATGAGAAATAAGGATTTTTTAATCAACCATCCTTATCAACCTTTCAGTTACATTATTCGCTTGTTGAGAGAAGCTGCAATTGATCCCAATGTTGTCAGTATAAAAATTACTTTATATAGGGTAGCAGAAAATTCAAATGTGGTCAATGCCTTAATCAATGCAGTGAAAAATGGCAAAAAAGTTACAGTAATGATGGAGTTGAAAGCCAGATTTGATGAAGAGCACAATATTTATTGGAGCAATAAATTGAGAGAAGAGGGAGCCACAGTTTTGTTTACCATTCCTAGCTACAAAGTGCACACTAAAATGTGTTTAATAACTAGAAAGGAAAAATCTGGCTTGAAAAACTATGCCCATCTTGGAACTGGCAATTACAACGGTGAAACAGCAAAATTCTATTGCGACCACTCTGTTCTAACAAGCAATAAAAGGATAACTGACGAACTAACCAAAGTGTTCAAATTAATAGCAGACTTCAAGCCTGAAAAATACAAATTCAATGCGCTGTTGGTTTCACCAATAAATTTAAGGTCTACTTTTCTAAGATTAATTGATGCCGAGATTTCTAATAAAAAGGCAGGTAAAGAAGCCTATATAATAATGAAGATGAATAGTCTTGTTGACTTGGAAATTATCGATAAATTATATGCAGCTAGTAATGCTGGTGTTCGAATCGATTTAATCGTTAGAGGTATTTGTTGTCTAGTTCCAGGTATAAAAGGAAAGAGTGAAAATATTCATGCAATTAGTATAGTCGATAAGTTCTTGGAACATGCAAGGGTATATGTTTTTGCGAATGCTGGAAGAGAACGTATTTATATGGGTTCTGCAGATATGATGACAAGGAACTTAGACAGTAGGATAGAGATTTGTTTTCCTGTAATTAGTCCCGACATTAAGAATGAAATTCGAAAAATGCTAAATATCCAACTGTCAGATAATTCAAAAGCTAGAATTTTAGATGCTTATCAAATCAATGAATATAAACCCAATGGCATACCGAGAATTCGTTCCCAAGTTGAATTTTATAATTATCTTAAAAACAAATATGAAATCAATATACCACTTTAAAATATTGGCTTTTTGCTTGTTACTATCATTTTTGTTAAACTCAAATGTTAAACTACAAGCCCAAGAAATAGGATACAACCTTGGAATGAACAAGCTTGGCATACAAGCAACTTCATTCCAACCTGTTTATGGATTTTCTATTGGTTATCAACTCGGGAAAAATTTCGCTTTAGAAACGAATCTAATATATAGCCAAAGAACACGCGGAAGCCAAGTTCAATCTGATTACCTAAGTTTTGTGTTAATGCCTAAAGTTGGCATTTTTAAAAATAAGTTTGGTGTTTATTTTGCCCCTTCGGTACTCCTCAATCCTAGTCTAGACCACAGCAACAATCAAAACCATACCTACCTTTCAACTTTTCAAGCTTTGGGTGGGCAGATTAATCTGCGTCGAGAATTAATAATAGATGCGAAAATTGGATATGATATTGGTTTGACCGGTGGTTTCTTCGACAATGGCCAATATCAAAAGTACAATGGTCCTATGTTGATTATAGGAATGAAAATGAAAATAAACTCCTTTAAAGGGGGTTAGTGACCGGTATAATTAGGTTTTCTTTTTTCCAAAAACGCTCGGATACCTTCTTTTTGATCTTCGGTTGAAAACGTTAAATAATAGTTTTTGCGTTCAAAAGTCAATCCATCTGATAAGGTAGAATTAAACGCTTTATTAACCGATTCTTTTGCAAGTCGAACAGCTAATGGTGGTAATTCACTTATTTTTCTTGCGATTTTTAGTGCACCTTCTAAATACTGATCTACTGGATAAACACGGTTTATTAAACCAATTTGAAAGGCATATTCTGCATCAATGTAATCACCTGTCAAAATTGTTTCCATTGCTTTGGCCTTTCCAACAGCACGAGGCAGTCTTTGTGTGCCACCTGCTCCAGACCCAATTCCTCTTTTGATTTCTGGTTGACCAAATTGCGCGGTATCTGATGCAACTACCATGTCACATAGCATAGCCAATTCACATCCTCCACCAACTACCCAACCAGAAACTGCAGCAATTAATGGTTTTTTAAATCTTCCCATTTCGTCCCATATGCTAAACTGGTCTATGATTAATAAATCGATAGTCTTACTCACCGATACTTCTTTCAAATCTGCACCCACAGAAAATGCTTTGTCATTTCCTGTAACTATAACCGATTTAACGTCTGGGTCTTTGTCTAAATTTATTAATGCATCACCCAATTCCTCCATTAATGCGAGAGATAAAGCATTGTGAATTTCTGGTCTGTTTAAGCGTACAATTGCAATACCTGGCTCGTATTCAGGGTAAACTAAAATGTACTTGTAAGCATCATACTTGGCAATTCTCATAGATTTTGCCTTTTCTTTTTCTGTCATTTGTGTTTTGTGTTAGTTAATGTGTGTTTCTATGAAAAAAGTTTATAAAGTTTAATTCATATGCGCAATATTACAAAGGTTTATATAATTTTCCTAAAATAATGTTGATAAACTGTTTACAGTCAGGTGATGTCTCGAATTTAACTTTTATTATTTAAAACTTGATTATCATTATTTAATATTTTCTTTGATAAATGGGATAAGTCCATTTATCATTCGACTTTCTTTGCCAGTTAATTTGTCTGAGTGCTTTCCTTCATATTCTATTGCACTATGAAGAATGCCGAATTTGCTTAATTCTTTATCTAGTAGTTTGCAGGTTACAGGTAAATGTTTAAACTCATCATTATTACCCCAATCAAATCCGATTCCATTTAAGCTTTTCAAAGATGCAATATTGTATTTAATCATTTGCAGAGGAAATTGAGCTTCCCAAATATTATATACAGATGAATCAATTACCATTTTATTGTTGATTTTTGAAAAGGGCATTTGGCAATAAAATGGGGGGTAATTGAGCTTGGGACTATACGTGCTTCCCATAGCAAGAAAACCTGCAGCGTATAAATCACTCTCAATTTCTTTAAAGTTTTTTGCTTCACTTATTTTAATAAATGCTTCATGTGTTGATATAAGTTCCTCAGACCAATATAAAATGCTTGGACTCAGTGCATAGACTGATCCAAATACATTTGGGAAAAGCATGGCAATTTTCAATGCCCCATTTCCACCCATTGAATGTCCAGAAATAATTCTACTGTTCCTATTCTTAATGGTTCTGTAATTTTCGTCTATGTATTTAACAACGTCAAGGGCAATATAATCAGCCCATTTTCCTGCTATATCAGAATTCGTATAAAAACTGCCACCAAATTTAGTTGAACTATTCGGAGCAATGAAGATTAAAGGCGGAATTAGTTTTTTTTCAATGGCTTCATCCAACTCTTTTTTGAAGTCGGAATTAAATAATTCGTCACTGCCCCTAAAGCCATGTAAAAAATATACTGTGGGGTATTCTATTGCTGAGTTTTCATATCCTTTTGGTAAATATATGCTGATAAACCTTTGACTAGGTTCATTCATTATATTTCCTTTTAAAGCAATTGCTTCAATGTTTATCCTGATAACTTTTCCTCCATCTTTACTTTGAAAAAGATAAAATAACTGTACAATTAAAACTATTGTTAATACCGTAATTGTAATAGAAATCAATTTCATTTCTTAGTATTGATTTTTTTCAAGAATTCAATAGGTGAAGTAATTGGTCTGAATATTTTTTCTGTTAAAGAAGATGATAGAACCATAGCCAAGGAAATTGAAAACAATATCCCCAATACCAATGACCATAAAGTGTTTCCATTCCCGAAAACGTACATAAATATCCAAATAAAGAAAATATGTATCAGATAAACAGTCATGGTATTAGCACCCATTTTGGTGTAAAAAGTTCTTTTGTTAGGGATGAAAAACAGAAATAAAAATCCCATTATACATGAAAAAATCAAGGAGAAGGATCTTAAAAACAAATTGTCTATTTCTTCTCCATAGCCGAAGTTGGGAATAAAGGCATATGATAGTTTTAAACCTATGAGCTCGTTGGTTGTAGAAGACCAAACGATTAAACCAAACAACAAACTAAAGACGATTGCAAACAACCATCTATAAGATTTCAATTTTAATAAAACTCCTTTTAAGTCATTGAAGTAATATCCGATGATAAAAAATGGAAGTAAGAAAATGCTACGGTATAATCCAAGGAATTCATTAAAGTCCTGAACAAAGCCTGACAATATCGAACATGTTACAACCAAAAATAATGCAAAAGGTTTATTGAAATCTTTGAAGTATGGTATTATTAAACGCCATGTAAACAAAGACAACAAATACCAATTTTGGTAAGTAGGGTAAGTGAATTGTAAATGTCCTTTACCTAGGCCAGTTGATTTTGTAAAGATGTAGTGTATGAATTCAAAAATAAGATAAGGAACCAATAAACTACTTATATCTGAAGTTCTTTGAGATTTTATTGATTTTGAAAAGTAACCTGAAATAAAAATAAACAAAGGCATATGGAATGAATATATGGCATTACAAATTCCATTCATGACTAGATTGCTTCTGTTTTCAAAAGCAAAATGGCCAACGACCATTAAAGTAATTAAGACAAATTTCAAGTTGTCAAAATATGCATCTCTATTCTGTTCTAATTTAGGTGTCAAAGTTGTTGTAATTGAAAGAGATTAAAGAGATTTAATATAGGCTGCAAAACTAATCTTTTTTTCGCCCAATTATTATGTAGTGTCTTCCAAATAATTGTTTAAAGTTATATTTACTAACTTTTAAAGCCTTAGAAAAACTCGTTTTACGGGTTAATAAGTACAACATTTGAAAAGGATAGACGATAAGTGCAAATGGAAGGAACAATAAGTCTTTTGAATAAAACGAAGAATATGTAATTTTTTCAATTTCAATGTTGTTCTTTCTTAAAATTCTAGTCAAATCTTGAATTAACACCAACTGAGTCATGGTTTCATGGTCTTCGAAAAGCTGGTCAAAAATTCGGAAACGACCCAAAAACAAGTATGATAAGCGGTCTTTTATAGTCGCAGGATTGTCGTTTGTAACGATCAATGTGCCTTTAGAATTTAGTCTATTGATACAATTAACTAGAAAACTTTCAGTGTTGCCAAACATCATTATTCCACTAATAGAAGTAATTATGTCATATTTCTTGTCTATTGGTATAATAAAGTCTTTACTCAAATCCATTTGTGTAAAGTGAACATTGTCAATGTGAGGAGGTGCATATAAATCAGCACCTTCTAGTTCCCAATTGGGATATAAAATATGCACATAATTTAGGAATTCTAAATAACCACAAGGTAAATCAAGTATCTTTTTTTGAGAACTTTCATCAAATCTTTCCAATAGTTCTTCTAGAATTATTTTATTTACGCCTTTTTGTGTTTGGCCGCGCAGTATTTCAATATTTTGAGGAATTCTTCTTTTTATTGAATTCATTTTGGTTTATTTTTTTGGATTGTATTTAAATTTTCGCTGTTTTTTGATTTTTGGAATTGAATTAAGCAATAGGTGGCATTAACTCTGGAACTGGAATCTCAATGATTTTCGTTGAAGGCTTTGATCTAAAAATATTTGAATTGTTAAAAACAAAAAGTTTAACCGAATGACTTAAAAGAATTTTGCTAAGTAATAATTCTTCTCGAGAGTTTTTATTTTCTGATTCTTCTGAATTACAACTGTATTTTATTTTTGAATTCTTTATGGAATTCAAAGCCAGAATAATGTTGAATACAAATAAGAACAAAATAAAATAACTTAAATATTTTATCGATTTGTGATGCACAGTTTGATGCAAATCTAAACTATTTCAGAAAATAAAGGAAGGTTAAATTTGTGTAAGTAATTGATTTAAAATTATTAAACTAAGTTAAGTAAAATGCTTTTTTACGTATTTAGTTCAATATTAAGATTTTGGAAGTAGTCTTATTGATAGATATTAAAACAATATTGTAAATCCCACTCGATAAATTTTTAAGCTCTATTGCCTCTTGACAATTGTATTCTTGTATTAATTCTCCTTTCGCTGTGAAAATTTTTATACTTTGACATTCATTTGGAAGGTTTAAAAAGTTCATCACACCTTTATTTGGATTCGGGTAAATTACTATGGTGTCAGAATTTTCAATATTAATATCAAGACTATAGGCATCAATTTTTTCTGATTGGCCAATACATGAATTGCTGTCAATTGTCATCAACTGATAAGTGCCTTTTTGATTGATTTTTAATAAATCCTGTTTCTCGCCTAGAATTATCTTATTCTCAAAATACCATGAATTTCCTTTGCTGTAATTAGATTTAAGAGTATCCCCATTTCTAATGATAATAGGGGTTGGTAACCCATGGAAATATTGAAAAAATGCACCTGATTTTTCAAAGCAGATATTATCCTTACTTGCACTAACTGAGTACTTTCCTGTTTTGTTTACTTTAATGTTTTGGGAGGTTTCGCCAGTACTCCATTTGTAGAAATTTGACTTGCTAGTTCCCAACAATTTACTGCTATTCTCGCAGGATGTGTCTTTTGAAATTGTATATAATATTGGCTTACTAGTGCCACTAAATCTTAATTCACTTATATCTATTTCTCTTTTGAGATTATTAGAATTACCAACAAAATTAAATCTTATTTTACCTGGAGAAGCCCAATCTGCTGTGCTGTCATAAATACGACAAGAGATTGGTATGTAATCACCAACCTGAAAAAAGACCTTTCCATTATCTACCTTGATTAAATATTTGCTTGCTGAATTTAATGTTTTGAATAAGTTTTTATATTCTTCGTTTACAGCATCCTCTCCATTTAAATTAATACTGTAACGGCTCGGGAAATTGCTGTTTGAAAAAATAAACTCTTCTGTTATCTTGCAAATTGTTTTTTCGGCATCGTCTACTATATCAATATAAAAACCTAAATCACCATTGTTCGGTGAATTGTGCTCGAAATTAAATTTTGCCAACAATGACCATGATCCTTTGCATTTTGAATCTGTATTCAAGTTTCTTTCGACAAATGCAGTACCTGTGTTTTTTTGATACTGTAAAAGAATGTCATTGTCTTCTTTCAAATAGGTTTTAATTTTGGTTCTAGCCAGCCAATAGTCGTTTGCATTGCTGTCATTTTTCTGTGGGTTAATACCCCAACCATAGAGATTTTCAAGGTTCTTATGTTTTGGAAGGTTCTCCAATAAATCAACCCAATCATTATTTGTACTTAAGGAATCGGCCACATATATTGGTTTTATTGAAAGACCATTTTCTAGGACCTTGAAATTTAATCGGCCTCCTATGAATTCAATTCTAAGAGGGTAAAATGTGTCGGTTTTTAATGCGATTTTCTTACTTAAAAAGATTTGCTCTTTTCTATTACTCCACTCATTGATTAAGAGTTCTGAATTTATCCATACTTTAACGCCTCCTTTTGCCAATATACTCGTTTGATAAAGGCCAGTGCTATCTATTTTCATTAAACCTGAAAATTGTCCTGAATAGTCTAGGCTATCATTTACCTCATGTGGTGCATCGTCAATTAAAATATGCTGACATATGGTGCTTGATTTTAGAAATAGATTGTCAAGGTTCTTACCATCGTATAAATTGAGCCTTAATCCATTATTCAATATCGGCTTTAATTTTATGTCAAAACTTTGTTCAGATATGGTGTTCAAGCCAGAGATTTTCCATCTGTGCACGCCTGC
>JAOASJ010000033.1:2589-3720 GCA_030158725.1 Bacteroidia bacterium | reverse complement strand
ATAAACTTAATCAACACCAAACCCATTACCACAATCAGAACATTGAATGCCATAAGCACCAATAGGTCGGGTAATAGGACTGAGAAGTCGAGTTCGTCGATGGCTTTTTTGCCTGCCTTAGAACCAATAAGAATCAAGGGCAATATAACTGGGAAAGTGAGCACTGGCAATAGAACACCAGGGTTGTCGGTCTTGGTGGCTATGCTGCTGCTGATGGTGAAAATTGATGATATGCCTATACCAGTAACCAAGCAAACTAGAAGAAAACTAGGACCACCTTCGCTTACTTGACCGTGCATGAGGGTAAAAACAGCGTAGGCAAACAAGGTAAAGACCAGCATTAAGAGGGCTGAACAAATTAAACGTGCGGCTAAAAAATCGACTGGCGAACAGATTTGATGCCAAAAAACGAAATTGTTTTTGCGCATTTGAATAAAAGCTTTCGATATACCTTGCAGGGTTGTAAACACCACCACTATCCAGAAGATGGCACTAAAATGGGGCTTGTCCATGCCCGGCAAGCTTAAAAACGTAATAAGTACAGCGGTGAAAATGTATAGGAAAGCACCGACAATAGCGTATTTGCCTTTCCATTCTTCCTTCAAAAAAAATTTCACCATTTCTACCATTGTGTCAAAGCTAAAAAATTGTACTTTTGCGCAAAAGTAATATAAACATTTGTATGCTCAGCAAAATAGAACATTTATCGTCAGCAGAAAAAAACTTAATCGTTAATGCGCCTGTATTAATTTCAGCCTTGGTGTCTGGTTCTGATGGTGAATTCACCCCAAGTGAAATTCAACAAGCCGTTAAAATCATCCACATCAAAACGTATTCTGAAACCCGCGATGTGAGTGGTGTTTACAAAACTGTAGATGGACATACTGAAGAAAGCATAGAAATGTTAATTAACTCTTTACCTGAATCAACAACAGAAAGAAACGAAATGTTGATCTCTATGTTGAAAGGCTTAAACGATATTTTCCCAAAACTTGACACCGCTTTCGCACACGACCTATACACCAGTTTGAAAGAATTGGCATACTACGTGAGCAACGCTGGCGACTTAGGTCTAGGCATCCGCACTGAGCAAGAAAAAGAAATGGCACAATTGTCATTTTTGAACGCTCA
>JAOASJ010000033.1:0-2489 GCA_030158725.1 Bacteroidia bacterium | reverse complement strand
ACCCCTCCGGCTTCAAGCTCTCGTGGTAATGGTGAATAAATGTCGCTTCATTGCTGCGGATACAGCCTATTCCTTTTTTGTAATATTCAAAAAACAACAACCAATCTTCTTTGCCCCATTCGGTGATGCTTTCGTCATAGCCCCCGATATCTAAAAACTGTTGCTTATAACTCCCCATCATGCCTGTACTTTCGGTGTAATACCGTCCAGTACCATCGGCATTGGTGTACCAAACATGGGGAAACCATGCGGCGTATTTTCCAGTATAACGGTTGAGTTTTTCAACTACATCGGTGGGCAAACTCATATCTGCATCGCAAACCAATATTAAGGAAGCAGTGCTTTGTTTTACCGCTGCATTAAAACTTATGCTGCGCGCAAATTTTTGTTGCACTTGGGTGTAGACCAATTTACCCTTCCATACCTTGCGAATTTCTTCTTCTAAATCCTGTACATCATCACTTCCGCAATCGTAAATAGAGAGTTCAATAAGTTCTGAATGCTGACAGGCATTCAAAGAGGGAATAACATAATTCAATAAATTATAGCTGCGGTTTTTTATCCCTATACAAACTCCAATGGCTTGCAATTGACTTGGAGTATTTCTTGTAGAAATCCATGCCCTTAAGTCGCTTATTACCGAGGAAAAACCAATCCAATTTCTTTGTGGCGATTTGAATACAAACCACAAAAATTGTTTGAATGATTTTGGCAATAAACGCTTTAAGAATTTCATTTTAAATCGGCGTATAATCCGCAGTGGTCGCTGTGCACATAAGCACTCAAAATTCCGGCATCTTTCAGTCGGGTGCGTATGCTATCTCCTATTGAAATATAATCGATTCTCCAACCCTTGTTGCGCGCACGTGCAGCAGTTCTAAAACTCCACCAAGTATAATGGTGAGGCTCTTGGTTTATCAAACGAAAACTGTCGCTCATTCCGCTGCCAAACCATTGGTCCATCCATGCCCTTTCTTCGGGTAAAAATCCACTTGAATTTTTGTTCCCTACAGGATCGTGGATGTCTATTTCATTGTGGCAAATATTGTAATCGCCACACACTATAAGTTTGTCTTTATTCGGATCAGCTTGAATAAATTTATGGAAAGCATCTAAGAATTCATACTTCACTTGTTGGCGCACATCACCTGTGGTTCCTGATGGAAAATAAGCGCTAATTACTTCACAGTTTTCA
Source organism: Bacteroidia bacterium (assembly GCA_030158725.1). Taxonomy (GTDB): domain Bacteria; phylum Bacteroidota; class Bacteroidia; order NS11-12g; family UBA955; genus JABMMZ01. Next base: position 1,294 of record JAOASJ010000033.1, on the reverse strand, counting down.
AACACTGCTTTAATGACGCGACCCTCGGCATCAAACAAAGAATGGCCCATGCCTTTAACCACTGACTTTGCTTTTTCTTTGCTCAGTATGCCAACACCGCTATAGCCTTTTTTTTCTGCAGGAAACCAATAGCAATGGTAACCCAAAGCTTCAAAGGCCGCTTGGTCAATATCTTGTTCTTGTGCTTTTAATTCTTGTAGACAAACGGTATCAGGATTTTCTTGTTTTAAAAAATCGATAAATCCTTTACTCATGGCAGAACGAATGCCGTTTACGTTGTATGAAATGATTTTCATAAGACAACAAACTTAAGGTATTTTTTGAGCTTGAAAAAGCCCGAAGATTAATTTCTATTGTCCATACCCCACAGCATTTTGTGGCGCAATGTTTTTAGAAAAGTATCGCCTTCAAAGCGCACCAAATTGATGTGAAAATCGGCTTTGCGAATGGCCATTTGTATGGTCTGGTCAATGGTTACAGAACGGCTGTCTAATGAGGCTAAAAAATTAGCACTGCGGCCTTCGATTTCAAAACTCAAAACCTGATCATCTGGAATAATTACCGGCCTTACATTTAAGTTGTGCGGCGCAATGGGTGTAACGACCAAGCTTGATGATTTCGGAAACAAAATAGGACCACCACAACTCAATGAATAGCCAGAAGAACCGGTAGGGGTTGAAACGATAAGTCCATCTGCCCAATATGAATTCAAAGGTTCACCATTCAAGAAAGCATGCACGGTAATCATGCTGCTGGTTTCTTTTTTATGTAAAACAAAATCGTTGAGGGCGTAGTTGAAACGGAATAAATCGGCATTGCTTTCAAGTTGTAAAAGCGAACGTTTGTCTAGTGAATAATTTCCCCCTTTTAGTTCTTTGAAAGCTTGAATAAATCCGTCGGTTGACACATTGGCTAAGAAACCCAAACGCCCAGTGTTAACGCCTATAATAGGCACTTGACTATCGCCCGTAATTTCCACGGCACTAAGTATGGTTCCATCGCCACCAACACTGATTAAGAAATCGAGTTCTGCGGTTTTTTTACAGAGGTAATCGAATTCAGGCAAGCCGTATTTATTTTCAAGGCAAGAAGCCAAATAGCTGTGCAAATAGAGGTCAACCTGCTCAGAGAGTAGGAAACCAATGATGTCATCCATCAATTTTATTTGTCGAGGCGTGTTAACGACTTTGGTGTATAAACCGATTTTCATACGCTGAGAATTTATTTTTTACCCCGCCCTGATAAGCGTTATAAAAATACAAATTTACGGAATTGGGAGGAAGGAAGCAAACAG
>JAOASJ010000032.1:2993-18356 GCA_030158725.1 Bacteroidia bacterium | reverse complement strand
ACTCCATTTGACAACTGCAAGAGTTCTTGATGCGTGCCTTGTTCTACTATATGGCCTTTATCGAGTACAATAATTTGGTTGGCATTACGGATGGTACTTAGTCTGTGCGCGATAACCAAACTGGTTCTGTTTTTCATTAAATCGTCTAGTGCTTCTTGAACCAACAATTCACTTTCGCTGTCAAGTGCACTGGTAGCCTCGTCGAGCACCAAAATTGCTGGGTCTTTGATAACCGCTCTCGCTATGGCAATACGTTGTTTTTGACCACCCGACAACTGTATACCGCGTTCACCAACCATAGTCTCGAATTGATCAGGAAAAGACTCAATGAATTTCCATGCATTGGCTTTCTTTGCCGCTTCCATTACCTCTTCTTTGCTGGCATCTGGCTTGCCGTATAAAATATTTTCGTAAATGGTTCCGCCAAACAAAATCACGTCTTGTGGTACATAGGCAATTTGTTTGCGCAAGGCACTTAAGTCATAGTCCTGTATAGGCTTTCCGTCTATTAATACCTTGCCATTATCGGCGCTGTAAAAACGCAAAACCAAAGAGGCAATGGTACTTTTACCACCACCGCTACCACCTACGATTGCTATATGTTCGCCCTTACCTGCTTTAAAACTTACATCTTTCAACACTGTAACTTCTTTGCGAGAAGGGTAAGCAAATTCAACATTTTGGAATTCAATTTCCCCTGTTAAACGCTCTGCTTTTACGTTTTCGTTATGAACGATTAATTCAGAATCTGTATCCATTAATTCGCGCACACGTTGGGTTGCTCCGATGGTTTTTTGCAATTGTCCAAACATATCGGCAAAGCCACCTAAAGTACCGCCAACAAAACCAGAATAAATAACAAATTGTATCAATTGAGAAAGGTGAAGTTCACCCGCCTGAATCATTTGCGCGCCATACCATACAACAAAACTGATGGCTCCAAATACAGTGAATATTATAAAGGAAACAAAAAAGCCACGGTATGAACCACTCTTAATGGCGAATTCAATTAACTGATCAATGTTTTTGCCATAGCGCTTGCGTTCAATTTCCTCGCCTGTGAATGACTTCACGACACTAATGCCTTGCAAGGTTTCTTGAACAATGGTGCCGCTATCGGCCAACATATCGGTTTCTTTACGTCCCATTTTTCTAATTTTACCACCAAAGAAAACAGCACTAACTGCAATTAGAGGAACGATGGCCAACATGATAAGGGCCAATTTCATGCTGATGAAGAATATAAAAGTTAAGCCAATGATTAAAGTTAGAATACCCCTTAAAAATTCGGCGAGTACAAAAGAAACGGTATCTTGAATTTGTCCCGTATCAGAACCAATACGGCTGCTTAGGTCACCTACCCTTTGGGTGCTGAAAAACGACATTGGCAAGGTGATCATTTTCGAGTAAAGCGATTTTCTTAAATCGGCGGTTGCATTGGTCCCTGCTTTGGTTAGTAGGTAAACACGCATGAAAGAGAATATCGTTTGTAAAGTTAGCTGAGCAAAAATCAAAATTAAAGTAACATTCAAAGGCCATTGTTCTTTGCCCATTGAAAAACCATCGAACATTCCGGTACTGCTGCCAGGTAATTTGACTTCAGCATTGCTCACAGCACCAATCATTTTTCCCATTAAAAAAGGGAAAGCCATGGTACTAAAAGCAGAAAGGGAAATGAAGAACAAACCGCCGAAAAAATATTTGCGGTAAGGCTTAAGAAATCTGAATACAAATTTCAGTTCAGAAAGTGATTGTTTATTGATTTTCGCTTTAGGTAAATCGCGGTCGCGTCTCGGTCCTCCCATGTTGATGATTAAAACGCAAAAATACAAATTGAATCGCGGTTTGCTTCATTAAAATAGAGATTTTGAGTCCATTTCGATTAAGACTTGTTTTGAACGCACCAATTCTATTTGTCAGCAAAAAATGACAGTGGCTATCTGTTTCACAGTAAAGGGCTTGACCTAATCTAGCCCCCAATTCACCGCATTAAATTGGATTAACGGAGTTGTTTTGTTAAATTTGTATAAATTTAATTTTATGCGCAAGTATTTATTTATCCTATTAAGCTCTGTTTTTTCAAACATGTTTGCACAAAATGCAGACTTTAAAGTGGTTTATCTAAACCCTAAAACTGGTATTCCTGCACTATTTCGTTTCGATGCACAAAGCAACAATGTGCCGAACGCTGAAAACATCAATGCATGGATGCAAAACAACCTACACACCAATTCAAGTTTTTCTATTCAATTCAGCAAATACACTGAAGGTAAAAATGGCACCCAGCATTACAAATACCAACAGTATTATGGTCCTTATATGGTAGAAGGCGCTGAGCTAATCCTAAATTTACAAAACAAAAAAACCAAGAGTTTATATGGTAAATATTTTCCTCAATTGAATGTTGATTTAAACTACAGCATTCAATCTGCCCAAGCCCTTAACATTGCTTTGTCTGCTTTTCCAAATGCAACTTTTATGTGGGAAATAGCGCGCGAAGAGAATGAACTAAAACATATTAAAGGCAATAAACTAGCGACCTATTATCCTCATCCGCAATTGTTGTTGGTTTCTACCCACGACTCATGCCGCAACAGCGATTTCAGATTGGCCTACAAAATTGATGTTTATGCCTATGCACCCCACAGCCGTCAATGGATTTATGTGGATGCAAACACAGGAAAAATAATCAAACAAGAAGAACAAATTTGCACCGTTGACCGTATGGGAATTGCCCACACCAAATACAGTGGTATACAAAACATAATGTGTGACAGCATTGAAAATGACACGTTCATATTGTTCGACCATACCAGAGGAAAGGGTGTTCACACCATAGATGCACGCATTATTGGATTGGATAGCAGCAGAGAGTTTTACGACAATGATAATGTTTGGAACAATGTGAATGCAGCTAAAGATGAAGCAGCAACAGATGCACATTGGAGTTCTGAAATGACCTATGACTATTACAAAATATTTCACAATAGAAAAAGCTACAACGACAGTGATGGCTTGATTTTTTCTAAAGTGCATATTGGCAAAAACTATGTCAACGCCTTTTGGAATGGTGTTGGTGCAAACTATGGAGACGGTGATTCTAAAAACTATTTGCCACTTACTTCAATTGATATTTGTGCCCATGAATTAACCCATGGCGTTACCCAATATAGCGCAGGACTTCGATACAGAGATGAAAGTGGTGCGCTAAATGAATCATTTTCTGACATTCTCGCTAAATGTGTTGAAGACTATGCAGACTCTGCACGTTTTGATTGGTATATGGCTGGAAGAATCACTTTAAAAAACAAACCATTTAGAGACATGAGTTTCCCACCAAACTACAGCCATCCTAAATATTATTACGGAAATAATTATTACCAAGGAAGCCAAGACAATGGCGGCGTACACACCAACAGTGGGGTGCAAAACTATTGGTTTTATTTGCTAAGCGAAGGTGGATCAGGAAAACGTGAATCAGATACCATGCCATTCAGCGTTACAGGTTTAGGAGTTCAAAAAGCTGGTCAAATAGCCTATCAAACATTAAATACAAGACTAATTTCAGAATCTGAATACATTGATGCTTGTTACCAATCTATAGACGCCTCTATTGCCCTTTACGGTGACACATCTTTAGAAACACGCATGGTGAAAAGAGCTTGGTATGCTGTAGGTCTATTAGACTTTAGAGATTTAGACGTTGAACAAGATCAACGCAACACGAGCAACTGGTCTATCTACCCTAACCCAGCAAGTCAAAATATTAGTATAATTAATCCAAGTGTATTTGAGGCCAGCCAAGTTGAGATATTCGATTTAACTGGACAAATCGTGCACACACAAACAATTAATCCAAATGAAAGCATCGATGTATCTAACTATGCAAACGGTGTTTACTTTGTCCGCATCAATCAAATGCAGACCATTAAATGGATAAAACAATAAGCTGAATTATTTTTTAGAGGCTATAAATTTGGATAAGGTTTTATACACCTCTACCAAATCTTCTTGACCTTCTAGCAAACTTAAGTGCTTTTGCATACTGACTTGATCTTTGCGAATGGCTGGACCAGTTTGAGAATGGGATGCAGAATTCTGCAAAGCATTTTCGAAGGTATGTCTGATTAATGGCTTTAAAAATTGAACATCCAAGTTGTTCGCTTCAACTATTTTTTCAGAAGCCGCCAAGATTGCATTGGTAAAATTATTGGCAAAAACTGCTGCCAAATGGTATTTTGCTCTTTGCTCAGAATCGGCTTGCTTGAATAAAAAACCACAGGTATTGAGCAATTGTTCAATAGAAGATTGCGTATTTTGATTGCTGGTTTCTATCAACAACGGAACTTCAGACACCGGCTTAACCCCTTTGATACTTTGCAAAGGATAGATAATTCCTCGGTTTGAAAATTTATTTAAGACCTCTAAAGCGACTGAACCTGCCGTGTGACAGACAATGGTTTGCGGCAAATCCATGGTATCAATAACCGCTTGTATGGTGTCATCATTGACCGCAATAATTAGCAAGTCGCAGTTTAAATCCGTGTTGTATTCTTGGTAATATTTAGAGTCAACCGAAGCTGCTAATTGCTTGCCACTTTCTTGGTTGCGACTAACAATTTGAGAAATGGAAAATCCTTTTTGATGGAAGACATGGGCGAAAAAATTTGCCACATTTCCTGACCCAATCAGTGCGATATTCCTGATGGCGCTGTTCATTTCATCTGGGCTTCACGGCGTTTAAACTCTTTAAAACGCTGGATAATGGACAAAACAAAACCTATAATCAATATAAATGTTCCCAACCATAACAGATTGATGTAAGGGAATTCAATGGCTTTTAAAATGATGTAATCCATTTTCGGTCTGCGGGTAGCTGAACTCAAAACAAACAACATGCCTTGTGGATTCTCAGGATCAGGAATTACTCTATCAAATATCACCATAACACCCGCTTGATCAACGATGGCTTCTTTAAAACGAATTTTATCTTCGCTGATAAATTCTGGTCTAGCCATAAACGTATCGCCGATACTGTTGATGACTACCTCTGCTTGTAGGTGCAAGATACTCGCATCATTTTTAACATTCAAAACGTTTACTTTCTGTAAAGTCAATTGTCTGTTGCCATCTGCAGTAGCAAATGACTCCCCTATCTTTACAGTATCGGTTCTGAAATTATCAAACTCTTTATCGTCGCGTTGCTCCATACTACTCTCGTAAGTAACATGGGTAAATATATCGCGTGTCAGGTAATGTCTTGTATCTGGATTGCTCACCATACCCATTTTCGGGTTGTTCTGGGTATTGGGATGCAAACGGAAAATATCTGTTGTTTTTCCAGCCTTGTCCAAAACCTCATACTCAACTTCAAAGTATTTGTTTGGTGCAATTTCTTCAACACCTTTAAAGGTCGCTTTTAAAGTATTGTCAGCAAAAGTCATTGGCCTATTCTTCGCCAATAAAATATTTTCTTTGTTTCCTTTTTTAGCATTGTCATCGGCTTTTCCTTCAGCAGTTGTTTCAGAAAAATAACCTGTGCCTGTGGTGTTGATGCTTAATACTTTTTTGTTTACTGAAGACACCAATACACCCAACATCATTAATCCAAATCCAGCGTGGGCCAAACTCGCGCCTGCCACTTTGATTTTTCCTTTCAATGCTGTGATGATGTAATGTATATTTCCAGTCATGGCATATACACTGCCTATAACTAAAAGTAAAAATTGAACTTCCCAAATATCAAACAAGAACAAAGCGCCTATAGAAATAGCAATGGCTATCAGCAAAGAATTTGCTATGTTCTCAAGAACTTTGCGCACATCGGATTGCTTGTATTTAAAATACTGACCAATGGCTGTAAGAATAACAATAGGAATGGCAAACCAAATTTGCACCTGGTTGTAATACGCTTCACCAGCCGATGCTTTGCTGCCTTCAAACAATTTGTTGAATACAGGAATGCTGGTCATTATGATTACCTGAAATCCTGACAACAATAAAACCATGCTGCCAACAAACATCCAGAATTCACGGCTATACAATTTATCGGTTTCAATTTGTGTCCCGTATAGAGAAAATAAATTGCGGATAAACCAGATGGTACTTCCAAGCAAAACAATAGAACCTAAAATACTAATAATGGTAATATTGGTTTTGAAATCCACCAAGGCCAAAACCATGATAGCAAAGAAGCTAATAAAGAAAAACAAACTTGCCATTGAACGCTTTTTGAAGCTCAATGAGAAAGTCAAGAATATAAATAAGAACAACAATAATATGAGTTGTCCTGATAATCCTAAATCCGTGAATGAGTGTACACTTGCATTACCCAATATGCCGCTTCTGGTTAAGAAGGTCGCATACAAAACCATGAAGAAAGAGAATATAGTTAAGATAAATGTAAGCACTGGATACTTGTTGGTTGATTTGTTGATCAACAACATGTGGGTGGCAGTAATTAACAACAACCAAGGCATTAGAGAAGCATTCTCAACTGGGTCCCATGCCCAATAGCCTCCAAAACTCAAACTCTCATAAGCCCAGTAACCACCCATGATAATACCTGTTCCCAATACCATTACGGCTACTAAAGCCCAAGGCAAAGCAGGAACCATCCAATCTTTTAAACGCTTGGTCCATAAACCAGCGAAGGCAAAAGCAAATGGAACTATGGTAGCTGCAAATCCGAAGAACAAGGTTGGAGGATGTATCACCATCCAATAATTTTGCAACAAAGGATTTAATCCATTTCCTTCTTTATAAATTTCTAAATAATTGGCTTTACCCAAACGGTCAAGTACTGGAATCAGCAAAGATTCAGGATTGTGCTCACGCATCAATTGAAAAGGACTGCTGCCAATTTTAAAGTCACCCAATTCAAAACCCAAAAGCATACTGCCAAGTATTACCTGAGCAAGAGCAATAACTGTTAACACAGGTGCTTGCCAAGAACCGGCTTTATAAATTAGTATACAGCCTAAGACTGCATGCCAGAACATCCACAACAAGAAGCTACCTTCTTGGCCTTCCCAAAAACAACTGATCATGTAATAGACCGGAAGCTCGGTTGACGAATGCTGGTAGGCATATTGGTATTCGAAGTAGTGGCTATGAATAATGTAAAACAGAGATGTAAATATGGCAACTACAGCGAAGGTATGAATGAAGAACATCCATTTACCTAGTTGTAAAAGCGATTGAGAATTTTTATTTACAGATAATGCATACGCTATACAAGATATAAGCGAAGCAACAAATGAAAGCACAACAGCAAAGTGGCCAAAATTGCCAATTGCTAGATGCTCGTTGTTAAATACAATGGTTTCCAAAGTTTATTTTTTTTCGTATTTGCTTGGACACTTTTTCAAAATTTCAGTCGCTTCAAAATAATCGTTGCGGCTGTATCCAATTAGAACCACCTTATCGGTTTTTTCTAGGTCTTGAGGTTTTGCATTTCTATACACAACCTTTTTCTCCATACCAGTTGTGTCGCTGGCATAAAACTCAAAATAATTAGGGTCTTTTTGAGGGTCGTAAGTGCTAGGCATGGTTTTACTTAAAGTTGTAACAACATGCAGCTTCATATTTGGGCGATCAACAGCAATTGAATCTGCTTCTTTGAAACAAACATATTTGCTGGTATCTCCATAAAAACTTACGGCTATGGCTAGGCCAATAGAGACAACAATTAATATAACAATGTGAACCGGTTTCATTTTTTGTCCTTTTCTAAACGGCTGATTTTTTTATCCAATCTGTATAGGTAAAGCACTATCATTAAAAATATGATGCTGATAATTCCTACCACCACATATATTTTTCCTGAGCTTCTAAACAATGATTCATTGCCTTGAGCACTTGCTTGAATAAGTGCACTCAAAAACAAAAGACTAAGCGTTATTTTCTTCATGTTCTTTTTGAATTTCTAATAAACGGAAACGGGTTCTAAGTTCTGCTATCCATACAAACAATAGGCACCATCCGATGACTGCTGGATAGAATACCATCTCCATATTGTTTGTTGAGTTGTATGATTTAAAGTTTACAGATTCACCACTACCTGGATGAATACTTGATTGTGCCAATTTAGGCATTACCACAATTAGGGCTAGGAAAAGAGGGAAAACAAAAACATTGTAAACTGCAGCAAGTCTAGCTCTTTTTTCTGAATCGTTTACTGATTTTTGTATCAACCAGTATCCGCCGTACATGGCCATACCTGCAGCTACTCCATTTAATTTTGGGTCATTGGTCCAAGCCGTGCCCCAGGTGTTGTAGGCCCAAAACATGCCAGTGAACAAACCACAAAAGCCCATTAATATTCCAACATTGGTAAGCTCTGAAGCGTAAACATCGCGCTTGGTGCTAGGTTTACTTAAGAACATAATGCTGTTTACCCATGCTGCCATAAGGATCAACATCATACCGAACCACATTGGAACGTGGTAAAATAAATTGCGAATGGTTTCATCCAAAATACCCACATCTGTAGGCAAATTGATGAGCATTCCATATACCAAGGTGTATGCTACGATGAGCACCGCCAGTATTTTGTACCATGACTTTTGGAAGAATTTCATGCCTTTTCTATTGCCCTGCGAAATTAGTCATTATTTGCGTATTCGTGTATAATTTTATTCAAATTGACTATAAATATTAAGCATAGGTGTATGACCTTTGCAAGCGCTTAAATAAGCGAATCCCATGTTTAAAATTATTCGATCCATTTTATTTTTAATGCCCGCAGAAACAGCGCATTACTTTACACTCAATGTCCTAGATGTCCTTATCCGCATTCCTATTGTATCTTCATTGATCAAAGCAATGTTTAAAAATAAAAACCAAAAGCCTGTAGAATTCGCTGGTATTACTTTCCCGAATAGAGTTGGTTTGGCCGCAGGTTTTGACAAAAACGCAAAATACTTGCGTGTAATGCAGGCCTTAGGATTTGGTCATGTCGAAATAGGCACAGTAACCCCAAAGGGCCAAGCAGGAAACGATAAACCCCGTTTGTTCAGAATCATTCCCGATGAAGCGGTTATCAACCGTATGGGCTTTAATAACGATGGACTTGAGGACATAAAATTGCGTTTAAAAAACAGACCTAAGGGCTTAATCGTGGGTGGTAATATTGGTAAAAACAAAGTAACACCAAACGAAGAGGCGGTTAACGATTATCTTATTTGCTTTGAAGGTTTATACCCTTATGTCGACTATTTCACGGTGAACGTAAGCAGTCCGAATACCCCAGGGCTGCGTGCCTTGCAAGACCGCGGTCCTTTGACAGAAATATTAAATGCTTTGCTTAACAAGCGCAAAAGTTTGATCGATGCTGGTCAAAAGAAATTGCCTGTATTCTTAAAAATTGCCCCAGATTTGAGCAACGAACAATTGGATGACATTGTATTGCTAACCAAAGAAACTGGTATAGATGGAATAGTTGCAACAAACACGACTATTAGCAGAGAAGGTTTGAGTGCCAGCAAAGCAGACATTGAAGCCATTGGTGCTGGAGGCTTAAGCGGTAAGCCAGTGTTCGAAAGATCAACAGAAGTATTGCAATACCTAAACCAAGCGTTTAAAGGATCTGTACCGATGATTGGTGTTGGAGGAATTTCAAACAAAGCCAATGCTGAAGCTAAAATAAATGCGGGTGCTGAATTGGTGCAAATTTATTCAGGGTTTATTTACCACGGCCCTGCCCTTGTGAAAGAAATTGCTTAAATAAATATTTGACAAAAAGAAAACCCCGAACATTGAGTTCGGGGTTTTTTATTGAAAGCGCTTTAATAAGCTTTCGAATTAAATTCTAGTAGAATATATAGTAAATAGCATGGGTTTCAGGATGAACTATATAGCTAACTGAACTGCCATCGCCCATCAAAATGATGCCATTGTTGTCTCTTTGACCTGGATAAAACTCAACATCTGTTTTAGAAATTGCATAATCCAATTTGCTACCAGCGGCATCTAATTTTTTATCCATATTGTCCATCTTCTGACTCAAGCGGTCTAGTTTGCTCAAGACCTTAGAACCTTCAATTAGTTCTTGGGCTTTAACATCAACCTCTGTTTCAATCTCAGGCACCAATTTGATTGGCACTGAACTTTTGATTTCGCCAGTCTTGATGTCCATTACATTATAAAAACCTTCTTTATTTTTATAAGAGATGTAATGTATTTCATCGTTTATTATGCTTTGAAAAGGGAACTTGTTGTACTTCTTTAACATAAACGATAATTCAACGTTTCTAAGCATAGAAATACCACCGTTAATTTTGATGTTGCTGTTTTCCTTTTTCAAACTTCTAACTGAAGAAAGCATACCGTTTTTGTCGGTTTCAATAACAATAAAATTGTATACACTTAATACGCGTGAATCGCTGTTGTCTTCAGTATCTAAAATAAATTCAGCACCTGATACACCTGACGATTTACCATAACTTTCACCTACAATTACATAACCACTAGCGGTTTCTTGAATGGCTTCAACTAAGAAATCTGTTTTACCGTTAAACATAAAATCATTCTTCTCAACGGTTCCAAGTTTTGTTTTCAAATCGCTCCAAGTTTGACCAGTTAAAGCCAATTTTTCACCCTTGGTATTGGTTTTTAAAAGAAACAAACCTTCAGAAGTTTTTGCATTGTGCCATAAACCTTTGAAGTACATTCCTGCTGCAACGATTTCACCTTTGTTGTAAATGATACCGGTAGGGTAATAGGTGTAATCTTCACCAGATAAAGCATAAGTGCCTGTAGGCACAGAAAGACTTGAGAACATTTCCAAACGGGCAGAGAATGTTTTCTTTTTACTTTCACTTTGAGATAAAAACACAAGGCAACCATCTTCAAAAGGAAGCAAGGTTTTGATGTCTGAAGCAGGCTTATCCATTCCACTTTCGCGGTAAGAACCAGGAACTGTTCCATCAGAATTCAAACTCAATAATTGGTAACCTTGGTTGACTAATTTACGAACTCTTGGTTTTGGTTCTTCATACAAACTGTAGGTACGAACCATGTAAAGTCTATTGGTTTCAGACAATGCCCACTTAGTAAAGTAACCATAAAATTCTAAATCGTTTACATCGGTTTGATAAACTTGGTTTGAAACAATTTTTCCGTTTTGGTCTAAGGCCACCATTTCCAAAAGTTCTTTGTTTTGGTTTTGGAACAATACAAGTCCTTGTTTAGAATTACTCACCACATCTAAAATCTGGCTGCCTTCTTGAACTTCAATTACCTGTTTGTTCACCTTATCTTCACCCAACACTTGCAATATATACAAGTCTTTATGGTCGTAAGCTCTGTTTTCACTAAATGAAATACAAACTGCTTTTTTGCCTGCACGGTATACACCTTGTACATCGTTGGCATTTATATAATCGATTTTTTCTTGCTCTTGCGCGTTAGCTGTTGCAAAGAATAATCCTGTTAATAATATTAAGAAATTTTTCATGTTCATTCGTGTTAAAATTTGATAAAAGAGAAATGAAGTTTGTAGGTGGTTGAATTAAAGTAATACAGCAAAACACCTTCTGGCGTAACCAACATACTTTCATTGTAAAACTGATCGGCTCCAGCAGTTCTGTCTGTTCTCAACAACAAAAAAGTTGACTCTGAAGAGGTGATTCCGGCAGGTTTACCAAAATAAACACGTTGACTTACATCTTCGAAATGTGCAGCGGGTGCTATAACGTTGGCGTATTGAAAACTGTGGTTGTATCCACGCAAATACATCATTTTGTTGTAAGTTCCTTGGTAAGAAAAACCGCGGTTCTCGTTCAACTCATCTGCAATGTAAGACATGCTGTTAGAGAAGAAATTTCTAATTTGGTAAGTCCTTACAGGTTTCCAAATTCTATGTATGTTCTTCAATTCTGCATCATCGTCATTGATGATATAGATATCTCCCAGGGTTAAATCAGCATCAAAGGTTGAGGTAACAGTTGTTCCTGCTGTTGGCGTCATTACCAACTTTTTTAAGAAATAACTTTCAGCAACAAAACTCAACTTACCTTCATTTTCTACAATGTCCAATACCCTTAATGATGGTGCTTCCATATACAAAGGTGTTTTGTCTTCTTTAAATGGTCCTGCTTGTGCTTGTACAAATCCGAACTCAATAGATTTGTTCATAGATGCTGTACCGTTAGACTGTATGCGTTTGATGTTTACACCCAATGGTAGATCAGGATAAACAGTGCTTTTGGTTTTGCCAAAATCAGCCACAATAACGACTGAACCATCTGCGGTCGCTTTCATCATATAAGCTTCATAGTTTGCTGGCAATTCAGCCATTGCAGTGTTGGAAATTTCTTTACCGGCTGCATCCAAAAACACAATGTTAATTTGTCCTTCTGTTGCAAAAGCATTTTTTAAATATTTGCTCATCAAAACCACACCATTTTTTCCAGCTGCGGCTTGCACCAATTGGTTACGGCCTTTTTCTGGTTGTATGCTGTAGTCCCATAGTTTGGTCAAACTTAAGTCAAACTTTTCAGTGGTATGACCCATTTTGTCGCCTTTTACCATGCGGCTAACATAAAATGAATTGGCATCTGCTTCTTGAATAAAGACATTATAGCTAAAGCTTTGTTTGTCTTCGAAAGAATTACGCGCCAACTCTTTGCCATCTTTGTCTACCAATAACATAATGGCAGTGTTGTTGTCAATAAAGTAGAAAACGGTTTTGTCTCCAACTGGAGCAACTGTTTTGATTTTAAGCGAGCTTTTAAAAGGCACTTCCAGAGTGCTTAATGATTCGCCTTTGGTGGTGTATAAACTAAGATAGTAAATACTTGGGGTCTTGGTTCTGTTAAATGTGTAGACTAGGTTGCGGCTGCTGTTAATTTGATCAAAATAATCATAACTGTATCCAGCTTGCCAATTTACCTGTGCATTCACATTAAACAACTGAAGTAGCATAATAGCCGCTACACAGAAATTTCTAATGTTCATATTGGTTAAATTCTATGCCACAAAGATGCCTAATTAAAATGGTATTTTAGTCCTAAAAAATAAGTGAAAAAATGATTTTCATTTGGAAACAAAAACAAGCAAAACCCTTAAAAATAGAGGATTTCAAGAAAAATGAGGCTATAAATATTTGTTTTAATAAATACCTATAAGGCTAGTAATAATTAAGAATTTCTTCTTAGAGAAACTTCAAGATAAAGATTAACACGCCCACCAACATTGTGGCACTGAGTATACCTTTACTGATCATGTCTTTATCTAGTCGCAAGAACAAAAAGAACAAGCCCAAGTTTCCAACCAAAGCTACACTTAGCACTGGTGCTAGGATTTTTCCGTTTACATAAATATTAAAATAGTCGGCGGCCGTAAAACCTGGATTGCTGCCTAAGAAAACAACAAATGAAATCAAAAATGAAGTGAGTAAGCCTAAACCTAATCCTATTAAAACTTGCTTCTTTGGGTTCATAAAATATTTTTTAAATGTTGAATTACCCCGTGAGAAGTCAAATCAAATTTGGTTGGCACCACACTTACAAAACCATTTTCAACTGCCCATAGATCGGTGTCATTGTCTTCGGCATCGAGGTTTATAAATTTACCTGTCATCCAATAATAGGTATTTCCTGAAGGATCTTTACGCTCATCAAAATTCTCTGCGTACTTGGCCCCAGCTTGTCTGCAAATTCTCAAACCTTTTATTTGGTCGGTCTTCGGCATATTCACATTTAACAAGGTTCCGTATGGAAGTGGGTTTTTCAATATGGTTTCAGCAAGATGTCTTACATGTGGTCTGCAATGTTGAAAATCTGCCTCATGGCTATAATCACACAAAGAAAAACCAATGGCTTGAACGCCATCAACTGCAGCTTCAACCGCTGCACTCATGGTACCACTGTATATCACATTAATGCTGTAATTCGGTCCGTGGTTAATACCAGAAACCATAATATCTGGTCTGCGTTTACACACTTTATCTAAAGCCAATTTCACACAATCGGCGGGAGTACCGCTGCATTCATAGGCTTCAATTCCTTCAAATATAAAATTGCGTTTTAGTCTAAGCGGTTGACTAACGGTAATAGCATGCCCCATTGCACTTTGT
Source organism: Bacteroidia bacterium (assembly GCA_030158725.1). Lineage (GTDB taxonomy): Bacteria > Bacteroidota > Bacteroidia > NS11-12g > UBA955 > JABMMZ01. Next base: position 4,276 of record JAOASJ010000032.1, on the reverse strand, counting down.
GGTTTATCAGGGGCAACCACTATCACTTCTCCTATTTGCGACATTTCTTCAACCAAGACTCTAAGTCCAGGTGCAGTGATGCCATCGTCGTTTGATATTAATATCAGAGGTTTTTGTTCAGACACTTGATCGGACATTTTATAGGCTTAACGTTTTACCGTAGCGAGGTGCAAGGTTTTTAAGCATGTCTTGGGTCATAGCATCTAAGTCGAACGCTGGTTTCCAGCCCCAATCTTTGCGCGCCTCAGAATCGTCTATGCTGTTTGGCCAGCTGTCGGCAATTTTTTGACGGTGGTCAGGGTTGTATTCAGTAGAAAAACCAGGAACATATTTTTGAATTGAAGCGGTAATTTCTTTTGGATCAAAGCTCATGCCTGCCAAATTGTAACTGCTTCTGATTTTAATTTGATCTGCTGGTGCATGCATAATATCCAAGGTCGCTTTTAAAGCATCTGGCATATACAACATTGGCAATTCGGTATTCTCTCCTAAGAAACAATTGTGTTTACCTGCAGTTAACGCATCATGGTAAATGCTCACAGCATAATCTGTTGTTCCACCACCTGGCTCACTTTTGTATCCAATCAAACCAGGGTAACGCAAGCTGCGTACATCTACACCTCTTTTTTGAAAGTAGTATTCGCAATAACGCTCTCCAGCCAATTTACTAATCCCGTAAATGGTGTTAGGATCCATTACACAATTTTGCGGTGTGTTGTTCACTGGTGTTGAAGGACCAAATACAGCAATAGAACTTGGCCAGTATACTTTGCCGATTTTGAAATCAACAGCAGCATCCAATACATTAAACAAACCATCCATATTTAAAGTCCAACCCAATTTAGGCTTAGCCTCTGCAGTTGCACTTAACAAAGCCGCCAAGTGGTATACTTGTGAAGGCTTGTATTTATTCAGTATATCTGTGAATTGTTGTTTATTTAAAATATCCAACTCTTCGAACGGGCCTGCCTTAAACACCTCATCATCACTTTGACGAATGTCTGATGCAATGACATTGCTGTTCCCATAAATATTTCTAAGCGATTCAACCAACTCGGTTCCAAGTTGTCCGCATGATCCGATAACTAATATTTGTTCTGACATAAATTTCTAAGCCACAAAAATAAGGGGAATTTCACGAATATTTAAAACTTAGAATCTGCTAAGTTTCATGTGTTGATTTGGCCCCATTTCCTGCTATCCGCTTTAGCCCATTTGCCTCTGTCTTTTTTTGCAACATGCCCAAGGGCTTGCCACAGGTCGCCTTGTCCATTGGCAAAAAA
>JAOASJ010000032.1:0-2893 GCA_030158725.1 Bacteroidia bacterium | reverse complement strand
GATCCATTGAAATTAATCGAGTTTTTAAACCAAAAATAATCCTTATTTTCGTTGCTTCATGCACAAAAGACTTTTATTTTTCCTATTCGTAGTATGCGCTATACAAGCGAAAGCTGAAGACTCGAAAATACAATTCAGCGCCAGCTTTGGCACCAATAGTTTTCTATTTAACAAAGGCATTGTAGATCCCAATATGAACTTTATCGCTTATGGTGTAAATCCGCTTAAAAATTTAATCATTGGCGCCAAAGCGGAAAAAAAATTTACCGAGAAAAAATCACTGTCTCTTGGTTTGTTCTATTCAAATTCTTCTTTGCAATATTTATACAACGACCGTCTAGGTTGGAGTGTTGGTCCGGGCGGGATTATAGACCACAAAGGTTACATACACTATTCACAATTAATCTTTAACAACATTGGAAAATACGGTGTGTTTAAATGGCTGAATCTAGAATATGGTTTAAGCCACAGCATAAAACTTAAAAACACTTTCGAAAACAATGAAATTGGCTCTAATATATCTTGGACCGACTTGCTTGGAAACAGCAAAATGAAACCCTATTCATTGGCTTACAGCCTAGGAATTGAGTTTGTTTTGCACAAACATCTAAGTTTTGAAATCCTGCACAATAGAGGCATCAACAACTCAGTAATGCTTGAAAATACTTTGTACGGAAGACCATACCCCCAATATCCGCAAAAGCTAATTTATACCAGCTTTGCATTTAATTATAAATTCTAAAAACAGTTGCGATTTGAAAATCAAGAAAATCGAACTTACATTTGCCTGCAATGTTTACAATACTGATACCAACCTGGAACAACCTACCCTATTTAAAGGTTTGTGTTGAAAGTATAATTAAAAATTCCAGCTTCCAACATCAGATTATTGTGCACATTAATGAGGGTGCAGATGGCACCACTGAATGGGTAAAGGAAAACAATATTGAACATACGCTAAGCGACCAAAACATTGGTATCTGCAAAGCGCTTAACCAAGCTTCTATACTCGCAAAAACAAAATACATTTGTTATTTTAATGACGACATGTACGCGCTTCCGGGTTGGGATTACCACTTGGTCAAGGAAATTGAAAGCATTGGTCATCAGAATTTTTTCATTTCATCTACCATGATAGAGCCAAAGCCAGGAAATGATTTAAATATTTTGCAGGGACATGATTTCGGCGATCTAGGTTCTTTTAAAGAAAAAGAATTGGTTCAAGCCTTCAAAGGTTTACATATGGACAATTGGAATGGCGCAAGCTGGCCTCCCAATGTTGTACCTAGAAGTTTATGGGATAAAGTTGGCGGCTATAGTGATGAGTTTAGTCCCGGCATGTACAGTGACCCCGACTTCTCTATGAAATTATGGGCCGAGGGTGTTCGGTATTTCAAGGGCATTGGCGAAAGCAAAGTGTACCATTTTATGAGCAAGTCTACCGGCAAAATCGTTAAAAACGATGGTAGAAAAACCTTTATTCAAAAATGGAAAATCAGCCCAGGCTACTTTTATAAAAACATGCTTAAAATGGGGAAAACATGGAAAGGCCCATTGAAAGAACCACGTAAAGGCTTGGTTTACATTGGCATGAAGATAAAAGTTTTTTATAAAAGTCTTTTTTAATTTAAAAAAAAATCGTTTGTTTTGTGGTACTAATAAACCCCGATGAATACCATGAAAATGCGCATGCAAATCACGCTACTTTCGCTATTATTTATTTTTAGCACCTTAAATGTAGCCGCTCAAAAAAAATTATTCTTTAACATCAACGATGTAAAGTGTAAAGAAAAAACTGCCCACTACTACAGAATGATCGTTCCTCAAGGTTCATTGTTCAGAGTAACAGAATATTTCATTGAGGGCAACCAAATGAAAATGGAAGGTCAGTACAAATCTAAAAAATTAGAATATGAATCAAGAGAAGGCGACTTCAATTGGTACTATGCTAATGGACAAAAACGTATTGAAGGCCATTACAAAAGTGGTAAAGCAACCGACAAATGGACCTACTGGTACAAAGATGGTCAAGTTCAATCTGAAGGTTCTTATTTAAAAGACAATAAAGATGGCGAATGGACTTTCTACCACAGAAATGGTGCAGTAAAAGTTAAACCTACCTACATAGATGGTGACATCGATGGTACTTACGCTTCATTCTTTGACAACGGCGACAAAAAATCAGAATTCTTATACAAAAAAGGAAAAGCTGATGGAAACTTCACTGTTTATTTCAAAGGCAACAAAGTAAAAAGCAAAGGTGCTTATTTGAAAGACAGTTTAGATGGAACCTACGAACGTTATTTCCTTGATGGAAAATTGGCTTTCAAAGGTGAATACAACGACAACAAACGTTCTGGAACTTGGGAGTTCTTCCACCAAAACGGAAACAAATCAGCTGAAATAGACTACAACAGCAAAGGTAAATTCACCAAAGGTACTTTCTTCGATGAAGATGGTAAAAAATTAAGCAAAAAAGTAACTATTGACGATTTATTCAAAGATGCTGAATATCCAGGTGGAAAAGATGAAATGTACAAAGAAATCAACAGCAAACTAGGCGATAAACTTGATTTCAAAGGTGCTAAAGCTGAAAAATACACCATTGTTGCTTATTGCATCTTAAACATTGACGAAGAAGGAAATATCGTTGACCGCAGCTGGGAAATTCCTGATGGCGATGATGATGATTTTGAAGACAAATATGATGTAATCAAATACATAAACTCTTCAATTGATGATTTCCCTAAATTCAAGCCTGCTAAAGCATACAACCGCAACTACGAAGACGAAGTAATTATCTATTACAACATCGACTTCTCTAAATTATAATTCTGTAAGCACAGAAAACAAAAATCCCGTAGTGAATAATCGCTACGGGATTTTTTGGTTA
>JAOASJ010000031.1 GCA_030158725.1 Bacteroidia bacterium | reverse complement strand
ACATAGTAAGTTTCCTAAATTCGATTCTTTTATACAAAACTGTTTTGAAATTATGAGCAGACAAGCTTTGCATGCAAAGACATTGGGCTTTGTGCATCCGGAAACAAAAAAACAGATAGATTTCAATTCAGAATTACCTGAAGACTTTTCAGAAGTATTAATTAAAATCAGAAATTACATTTCTTAGAAATTTTATTTAACCGTTTTTAATAAATAAGTGTCCAAGAAATTTGACGACATAGTTAGGTACTTACAAGTCTTTTTTTATCAAATTCAAAAATCTTAACAAAAATGAACAATTACCTTAAATGCTGAATTTCAGCGTTTCCCATTTTTTAAATTTAAATTCAATTGAATATACCAATAAAAAATGTTTACACATTCAAGTGAAAAAGTTAATTTATTTCACTACTTTTTTAGAAACCAATGTATTGCATTAAAACAATGTGCATTAATAATTGAAACTTTATAGATAATAATTTTAAATTTGCTAGCGATTTGTTAAATGAAGAATCTTGATGAAAATATTATTTCAGATATAATTATGAGCGATGATCATAAGATATTGGCTGAACAGTTTTCGATTTTAACAATAAATTCGGAAGGATATTTCCTTTTGGTAGGTAATGATTACAAAATCATTGCCTTCAATGACAACTTCCATGATTTATACCTTCAATATTTTGGGTTGGATGTTTCAATTGGAGATTCAATAATCGACTACACCCCGCCTGAAAGAGTTGAGGAAGTAAAAATAATTTATTCCAACGCTTTTAATGGAATAGTTTATAAATGTGAACTAGATTTACCTTTACCAAACGAAAAGACTATTGTTTTCAAAAGCAGCTACAGACCTGCTTACAACGCAAAAAAAGAGATTATAGGGGCAATCTTACATTCTTACGACATTACAGAGTATAAAGAACTCGAGAAAGAAAAAGAAAATGCCCAAAAGCAAATTGAATTAGATAACATTAATTTCAGAGCCTTGATAGACCATTCTCCAGATATGATTTGGAGTTTTGATTTAAACTACAATCTAATTAATTTCAATTCATTGTTTGAACAATATGTAAATGCTGCTTTTAATATTCAAGTTAAAGCAAACCATAATTACATTGAGGTACTCGATGATTATCCTAAAAGGGATTTATTTCAAAAAGCAACCGAGCAGGCTTTTAGTGGGAAAACATTCAAATTTATTGACCACAACGTAATAGATTCAGTTGAACTGTGGCATGAAATAAGCTTTAACCCTATTTTTAACGTAGACACGAAAAAGGTTACGGGTGTTGCTTGTATATCAAGAGACATTACTGAGATAAAAACAAATGAAAAACGCTTGTTGTTAAGTGAAAAAAGACAAAAACAAGCGCAAACAATTGCAGGTCTTGGTAGTTGGCATTTTGATTTAAAAACCAAAATAAGTTCATTGTCAGATGAAGCTTTAAGTTTGTTTGGAATGAAAGCATCTGAATTCGATGCTCAATATTCTACGCTTCTAAAGCATATTCATGTTGATGACCAGGTAATATTCCAAAATGCAATTAGTGAAGCCGTTCTATTAAAGAAAGACTTTAGTTTATACTACCGTATTTTAAAGGATGACAATTCCATTGTCCATGTATTTACAGATACTGATTTTGAATACGATGACAAAGGCAATGCAATTGGTTTTTATGGTATCATTTTAGATGTTACAGAACGTGTTACCAAAGAGGCTGAGCTTAAGAAATTATTGTTTTTAACACAAAAACACAATGAATGGTTAAATAATTTTACCCATATTGTCTCTCACAATATCCGATCTAACAACAACAACATCAAAAGTTTGGTGGAATTGTTAATTGAAAACACGGAAGGTGATAGAGACTTGTTGTTCAAAATGCTTAAAACAAGCACAAACAAATTAGACGAAACCATTTACCACCTTTCTGAATTTGTAAAGTTTCAAAACCAGAACGAAAAGAACTACACCTTATTAAATTTAAAAAAGGAAATTACTAAATCTACTGACGGTATAAATCAGCATATCATTAAAACGAATTCGACTATTATTAATGATGTAAGTGATTCTATAAACCTAAAAGTAGTACCAGCATTTTTAGAGAGTATATTAATGAATTTACTCACAAATGCAATAAAATACCGCAGTCCAGATAGACCATTAATTTTAAAATACAGCAGTGAACAGATTGAAGACTTTTGTGTTTTAACAATTGAAGACAATGGCATTGGAATAGATATGGACAAGCATAGAAATGCAATATTTGGTTTATTTAAAACATTCAATGGTAATTCTGACTCAGTAGGTTTAGGATTATTCATGACAAAAAACCAAGTAGAATTAATGCAAGGTAAAATTGAAATTGAATCAACATTAGGAAAAGGAACTATATTTAAAATTTATTTTTATGAGAAAAATTGACTTAGCGTATATCATTGACGATGATGAAATTATTATTTACTTAACTGATAAACTTCTTAAAAAAGTAGAGTTTTCAGAAAAAGTGGAAAAATTCACAGACGCTAGTGCTGCAATTGAACGTTTGAAATTGTCCATTGAAATGGGCGAAAATATCCCTGAAGTAATATTGTTTGACTTAAATATGCCCGTTATGAATGGATGGGATTTTATTGAAGAGTTTAGAAAACTAAAAACCGATATTCCTGCATTTGTATTTACGTCATCAATTGACCCTGCTGATAAACAAAAATCGTTTCAATATCCAGAAATTAAAGATTTTATCACAAAGCCTTTAACCATTCAAAAATTAGATAAAATATTAAGATTAATAACTGAGTAATTATTGTGGATCTACATCTACGATGAGTTGTAAACCTTTGATATTATCTCTTAATACTAAATAGTCAAATGTTTTGACTATAAAACTTTTAATCGTTTTAGGATTGTTTTTTTCTGGGTCAATTTTTAAAAGCAAATTCCTGATATATTGATTCCTGATTTTCGAAACATAAGGTGTTTCAGGACCAAGCACCATTGACCCCAATTGCATTTTTAATAATTTTGCAAACTCTGCGGTAGCCAATTGAATGTCATCTGCAGATTTGTGTTTCAAAGTAAGTTTTATCATTTTAGAAAAAGGCGCATAATTAAATTGCTCTCTTTCTACAATTTGTTGATTATAAAAACCAATGTAATCGTTGTTTAGAATGTATTGCAAAACTGGATGGTCTACTTGACGGGTTTGAATAATCATCTCCCCTTGTCTACCCTGCCTTCCTGCCCTCCCTGAAAGTTGATGTAACAATTGAAAGGTGCGTTCATGGGATCTAAAATCCGGAAAATTTAATAAGTGGTCTGCATTTATTACTGCGGTTAACTGGACATTCCCGTAGTCGAGACCCTTCACAGCAATTTGAGTACCTACCATAACATCGGCTGCTCCGGCTTCAAAATCGTTCAATAAGTTTCTAAATGCATTTTTTTGTTTTGTGCTGTCTTGATCAAAACGCATTATTCTTAATTCAGGCATTAAGTTTTGCAAGTCTTCAGTGATTCTCTCTGTTCCAAATCCTTGAATGGTCATTGTATTGTTTGCACAAGCTTGGCATTTGCTAATATTTGCTTGGCTAAATCCGCAATAATGACATCTTAAATTATTAGAGTACTTATAATATGTTAGAGCAATATCACAATTCACACATTTAGTAACCCATCCACAGGTGCTGCATTCGAGCATAGGTACATAACCTTTTCTGTTTTGGAACAGAATTGCTTGTGATTTTTCCTCCTGTAAATGTCTTAGTTTATTCATCAATTGTTCGGTAAATACACCAGACATTGTTTTTTCTTTGGTTTCTTCTTTAATGTCAGCAAAAACAATTTTTGTTTTCAAAGCCTTTCCATACATTTCTGGCAAAGTAACAAGCCCATATTTGCCTAAAAGTGCATTTTGATAGGTTTCAATTGATGGAGTCGCAGAGCCCAACAGAACTCTAGCGCCGACAGATTTAGCTAGGACCAATGCAGCATCTCTCGCATGGTATCTAGGTGCTTTTTCATGTTGTTTAAATGCAGGTTCATGTTCTTCATCTATAATTATAAGACCTAAGTTCTGCAAAGGCATAAACAATGATGAACGAGACCCTAATAAAAGTTTAACTTCTCCCGAATTTACTTTATTCCAAATTTCTACTTTTTCATCTTTACTGAAGCGCGAATGAGAAACCATCATTTCTGAACCAAAATACAACTCTAAACGCTGAATTAATTGTTCAGTCAAGGCTATTTCAGGGATTAAATATAAAACAGATTTGCCTTTTTTGAGCGCAGATTTTATTAATTCAATATATACGAAAGTCTTACCAGAAGAAGTTGCACCATATAAAAGCACATTTTTATTTTGGTTAAAGTATTCAATGATACTTGAGAATGCTTTTGTTTGGTCATCGCTTAACGAATAATTCTTTTCTACTATTTCTCTACTTAAAAATCTAGAAGTTTCAACTTGGTATTGTTCAAGATATCCTTTGTCAATTAAGGCTTTTAAGGCAGTAGCTTGAACATCAAACTTTTTTGTTAATTCAGACTTTACAGCATCCTTATTGGGTTGTGAAAGTAAAACCAGAAAAGCTTGAAATTGATTCTTAGCTTTTTTTTCTAGTTCATTTAACAAGGCTTCGATCTCGGACTCACTTATGTTATCCTTGATTTTTATTCGGGTAATTTTCTTTGGCTTATATGTTTCAGATACATCTTCAAACATGACAATAAATTGTCTCTCGTAAAGACTCTTAACAATTTTAACTAAAGAAGATTTGGATTTTAATACCGTTTCTAATTCAGAGATTCTAACCTTTTCTTTTCCTTTGAGTGCATCTAGAATTTTAACTTCGCGTTCATCTAGTTCAGCCTCATTGTAGAATAAATCGTCTTGTAAAGCGATGAAAGATTCACTGGCCATTTTTAGTCCCGCAGGCAAAGCAGCAGACATCACTTCACCTAATCCGCACATATAATAATCAGCAATCCACTTCCAAAAATCCAATTGTTTATGCGTGATAATTGGATTATCGTCAATAATCGATATAATGTTTAATGCCTCATAATTTTGCGGTGCTTGTGTGCTTAATCTAACAATTATACCTGTATAAACTTTACGATTTCCGAATGGAACAAAAACCCTTTTCCCTTCAACTGCTAGTTCAAAAAACTCACTAGGCAATCGGTAAGTATATAACTTTTGCAAAGGAAGTGGCAAAACTACTTCGGCAAATAAGGCTCCTGAATCTGAAGTTTCGATATTTAGATTTTCTGAGCTCAAATAGATTTTGGCGTTAAAAAATATTTTCGTTTTCCTTCTCCAGCTTTAATGGAATTTGAGAACTGAAAAACGACCAAACCAGAAGTTGGTAATTCTTCGCATGCTTCTGTGCCAAGGTAATTGGCCAATACAGAAATCCCGAAATTATGTCCAACAACCATAATGGTATCACCGACCGATTCATTGCTTTGAATGATTTCTAGAATCGTTGATGCGGTGGCATGGTATAAATCTTCTAGATAAGAAACATTGTAATCCGATTTAATTTCTGATTGAAATTCAGCAAGGGTTTCTTTTGTTCTGTTAGCAGAGCTGCACAAAACAACGTTGGGAATCAAGTTAAGTTTAGCAAATTCTTGAGCAATCAAATGAATATCATTTATTCCTCTGTTCTTTAGATTTCTTTTAAAATCATTTTTAATTAAACTAGGGTCTTCGCTTTTGGCGTGTCGAAGAAGAATTAGAGTTTTCATTTAGATTTTAAAATGCTTACAAAATTGGCAAACCACGAAACAATCATTAAAGTACCACCGATTGGGGCTACAGCACCAAAATATTTAAGTGGTTCTAGATTTGATAATTCAGAAATTGAGACCAAGTAAAGTGAAGTGCTAAAAATTAGAACTCCAAAAAACATTGAATAAATTGTCCAAAGTTCAATTCGCAAATTTGTTGTATTTTTGAGGAGTAAAAGTAAAACTACCGCCAAGCTGTGTGACATTAAATAAGAAGAAGCCTTATTAAAGACATCTAACTTATAAGGAGATATCATTTTACTCAGGGTATGCGCACCAAAGGCTCCGAGCAAAACAGATAAGCCAGCGAATAAAGCACAGCAAGCGAATAAGGTTTTATATTTATTAGGCATTAACACCTCACAAATTAAATGAAAATGAAATTAATTAACATCAAGACTTGCATTCTTTTTACAGGTTTTTTATCACAAGTTATTGGATTAAAAGCGCAGACATATATTGGACTTAACCACAGTAATCTAGGTGGAATTCATCAGGCAAACTTAAACCCAGCCAACATTGCAAATTCTAGACACCGTCTATATTTAAATGGGGTAACAGCGGGATTTGGTTTTAACAACGATTATTTAAAACTCAATTTCCCCTTTCCTATCATGAATTTAATTACAGGAAACGTTCCAACTTCGTATCAAAACAGCAATGGCTCATTGGTATTTCAAGACAATTGGTTAAAAGAGAATGTGAATGGAAAATCAAAAAACATGAATTTGTATTTGCAGACCAAAGTACCGGGATTTATGATGAGTTTACCCCATGGTTTTGCTCTTGGATTTCAATATAAAAACACCGTTAATTTTCAAATGAATGATGTTTCGGAACCACTTGCACGCTTGGCAAGATATGGCATAGACAGTTCAAAAGGAGGTGTTAGTTACAGTGGACCAAATCAATTTCAAATTGGTCAAACATTTGGGGACAATTCTTTTACCGTCAATGTGAATGCTTTTGGAGAGTTTGGAGTTACTTTAGCTAAAACACTTGTAAACACTGAGAACTTGGTGATAAAAGTTGGTGTAACGCCTAAACTTTTGTTGGGTTACGCCACAGGATATATTAAGAATAGAGGCTTATTGGTAAAGGCAGCTGGAACTGATACCATCGTATTTGGAGAAACAGACGTTGAATATGGTTACACCGACATTAAAGCATTTACAAATTTACAAAACATCAATGTAGGCGCTATCACCAATAAATTACAAGGAAGTGGATTTGGATATGATATTGGTGCTGCTTTTGAATATAAAAACAGTGCAATGAAAAATGTAACCAATCAAAAAAACAATTACCTATTCAGAGGTGGCATTAGCATACTAGACGGAGGTCACATTGCCTATAAAAACAAAATCAAAAACACTAGAATCACTAATACTGGTGGAGATAAAACCTTGATCATCAGTCCCGCGTTTGCTAGCGCTTGGGCCAATGGTTCTGACAAAGGGTTAAAATACACGGACAGTGTTATGCGCACACTTTTCAATGTCGATAGCACAGCTAAGACCATACAAACCAATATGCCTTCTACAATCAATCTTCAATTCGATTACAATTTATTTAAGATGTTTTATATAGGGGCTAATTTTTCACAAGACTTAAGGGGCAAGCGTTCTGTAGGAATGAGAAAACCATCTTACATTGTTATTATACCTAGGTTAGAAAGTCGTTTTATAGAGGTAGCATTACCGATTGGGATGATGAATGATTATAGAAATCCAAGGATTGGAATGTATTTGCGTATAGGGCCAGTCTTTGTGGGTTCAGATAACTTAATTGGTCAATTAAGAGGCAAAGATATCTACGGCACGGATGTTTATTTCGGGGTAAGTTTTGGAATTACGAAAAAGAAAAACCAAAGCAGTTCTGACAAAAGTTCAGACAAGACGAATTAAACCCTAATTTTTATTTATTCAGATTTCTTGGATTATATATCAACATCAAGAATATCAATTTTTTGATTCAGATATAATTTAATTAATTTGCAACATGAATCAGGAAACAGAAAAAGTTGAGTGTTTAATTATAGGCAGTGGGCCTGCTGGATTTACTGCGGCTATTTATGCAGCTAGAGCTGATATGAAACCAGTAATGTATGAAGGTTTGCAGCCAGGTGGTCAATTAACAATTACTACTGAGGTAGAAAATTATCCTGGATATCCAGATGGAATTGAAGGTCCAATGATGATGGACAATTTCAAAAAACAAGCTGTTAGATTGGGTGCAGATATCCGCTATGGTATTGTAACGTCTGTTGATTTTAGTCAAAGACCGTTTGTTTGTGTTGTGGATGAAAAAAAGACCGTTATAGCAGAATCAGTAATTATAGCTACTGGAGCAAGTGCAAAATGGTTAGGCATTCCTAGCGAACAAAAATTAAATGGAAGTGGAGTTAGTGCTTGTGCAGTATGCGATGGATTCTTTTACAGAGGACAAGATGTTGCAATAGTTGGTGCAGGAGATACTGCATGTGAAGAAGCAAGTTATTTGGCTAAACTATGTAATAAAGTCCATATGATCGTTAGACGTGACACTTTCAGAGCGTCAAAAGCGATGCAGCATAGAGTAGAAAATACGCCAAATATTGAAATCCATTTCAATTCTGAAACGGATGAAATTTTAGGAGAAACAATGGTAGAAGGTGCTAGACTAAAAAACACAGTTGATGGAAGCATGAAAACCATCAATGTAACAGGATTCTTTGTTGCCATTGGCCACACACCTAACACCTCTATTTTCAAACCATGGATTGATATGGATGAGCAAGGTTATATCATTACTAAACCAGGAAGTTCATATACCAATGTTGAAGGTGTATTTGCATGTGGTGATGCACAAGATAAAATTTACAGACAAGCTGTAACTGCAGCGGGTTCTGGTTGTATGGCTGCTTTAGATACTGAACGCTGGTTAGCTAGCCAACATTCTGCATAAACAATGTCTGAGAGTATCACTTTAGAACAAGCACAATCAGAGGTTGATGCATGGATAAAAACCATAGGTGTCAAATATTTTAGTGAATTAACCAATACTGCCATATTAATGGAAGAAGTTGGTGAGTTGGCTAGAATTATGGCTAGAACTTATGGTGAACAATCAAGCAAAGCCAATGAAAAACAAAGTAGTTTATCAGATGAAATGGCTGATGTTTTATGGGTTTTAATATGCTTGGCCAATCAAACTGGTGTAGATTTAAGTGTTGCTTTCAGAGAAAATATGGAGAAAAAAACCAAAAGGGATTTTGATCGCCATCGAAACAACGAAAAATTGTCTTAACATTCAAGTTTAAACCTTAATTTTGCTCTCCTTTTTTATATGACATACGAAGTAGTAATCGGCTTAGAAATACACGTACAATTGCTTAGCAAAAGTAAAGCATATTGTGGCGACAATACTGAATACGGCGGTTTACCCAACACCCAAGTAAGTCCAATTACAATTGCTCATCCAGGAACCTTACCAAAACACAACATAAGTGTAATAGAACAAGCGATTAAAATGGGATTGGCTTTGAATTGTAATATTACCCGTTACAATCAATTTGACCGTAAAAACTATTTCTACGCTGATTTACCAAAAGGTTATCAAATAACCCAAGATAAGACACCAATATGCACTGGCGGTTTTGTGAAAATAAAACTTAAAGATGGTAGTGAAAAGAAGATTGGATTAACAAGAATTCATATGGAAGAAGACAGCGGAAAGAGTATGCACGACCAAGATCTTTATGACACCTTGGTAGACTACAACCGCGCTGGAGTTCCTTTAATTGAAATTGTTAGTGAACCTGAAATAAGAAGCAGTGAAGAAGCTTATGAATATGTAAGTGAGGTAAGAAAATTGGTTCGCTATTTAGGAATCTGTGATGGAAACATGGAAGAAGGTTCAATGCGTTGTGATGCCAATATCTCTATTAGAGAAACTGGAACCACTGCATTCGGAACCAAAGTAGAGGTTAAAAACATGAACTCAATTAGCAATGTTAGAAGAGCTATTGAGAGTGAAATCATTCGCCAAACCGAAATGAAAACAAAAGGCGAAGAGATTGTTTCTGAAACAAGAGGATTCAATGCTTTGAAAGGCAATACTTTCAGCATGCGTAGCAAAGAAGCCGCAAACGATTATCGATATTTCCCTGAACCAGACCTACCACCTTTTCGTATTAGCGATGAATATTTAAATCAAATCAAAATAAACCTTCCGCAATTGCCGGAAGAGATGTATTTGAAATTTAGAAACGAGTTTGGTTTATCAGAATATGATGCTCAGACCATAACTGACGATAAGCAAACTGCTTTATATTACATTGAATTAAGTAAGTATTGTAAGAATTATAAAGCCGCAGCCAATTGGGTTTTAGGAAGCGTTAAGTCTTATTTGAATGAAACAGCAAGTGAGATAGATGATTTCAAGCTTAAACCAGAATCCTTGTCTGCACTTATTGCATTAATCGATGAAGGACTATTAAGCAACACTGCTGCTTCACAACAAGTTTTTCCGATGATGGTTATGCATCCTGAAAAATCTGCTCTTGAAATTGCAGAAACACTAAATGTCATTCAATCCAATGACAGCAGTTTGATAGATGCAGTGGTTAAAGAAGCTTTGTCTAAATACCCTGATAAGATTGAAGAATACAAAGCTGGTAAAAAAGGCTTATTGGGCTTATTTATTGGTGAAGCAATGAAATTAAGTAAAGGAAAGGCAGATCCTAAGGCTTTGAATAAAGCAGTTACTGAGGCGTTAGACCAGTAAGAAAAACTTAAGCTTCTATTGCGCTTTCGGAAATTCTATGTTTTCTATACATAAGAATTGCCATGATGAAATTCACAATAATCAAATTGCCTATTCCTAATGTATACATTTGTGAATCTTGATCGAATTGCATAGAATTCAATATTCTTTGCGATAAAATATACAATAAAACAAAAGAGCCAATGGCTACAATTGCGGCTAAGACCTTACCAAGTTTCTGGTCGTTCATAAACAATTGCATGTGAAACAATACAATTAAAATAACAGCAGGAAAATTCACATTGTTGCTGTGTTGAATGTTTACAGAAAGGTAAAACCATAGAATGGAAACCATGATAAAATAAAATTCAGGTACCCATTTTAGATTCAAATAAAATTGCTTCATATTGTTGTTGATTTTTATTGGTGTGTTTCAATAATTAAAGTTTTCAACAATCGTTGCCACAATTATAGAAACATTTAATTAGATTCCAAAAATATATTTTAAAAAAGTATATTTGTTTATGCATACGAAATACATATTTCTATTCTTAAGCATAGCATTTACAAGCCTTTTGGTCCATTCTAAAAATATTCAATATCCTAATAATTTCTACATGCCTATAATAGTAGACGGTAGTGTTTTAAAAGGTTCAAAACCGATACAAAGTAGTTATTTGTATATGAAAGAAACTGAAGTTAGCAACCTAGAATACAAGACTTTTTTGCAATGGGTGAAATCAAATGATAATTCAGTGTTCAATAAAGTGCAACCTGACACCAATGTTTGGGGTAAAGGAATTGAATCATTTAAAAACAGCTATTTCCAATCCAATGCATTTCAAAATATGCCAGTAGTTGGAGTGAGTCAAAAGCAGGCTCAGGCTTATTGCAATTGGATTCAAGATACATACAATGAATTCTTCAAAACCAATACAGATAGCAAAATCAAAAAAGTAATTGTTAGACTTCCTAGTGAGACAGAATGGATAATGGCGGCAGAAGGTGGCCAAAAACCTGGGACTAATTTTCCTTGGGCATGTGAGGGTGTGAGGTATTGCGGTCCAGACAAAAAGCATATTGGTAAATTTTTATTAAACTGTAAGATGGGCACCATTTCACATGAAACACTTCAACCATATAATACGATGATAACAACTGAGGTATACTCTTACTGGCCGAATGCATTTGGTTTATACAATATGAGTGGTAATGTTGCTGAATGGCTAGAGCAAGAAGGACTTTCAAAAGGAGGCAGTTGGAATACAACACCCTATAACTGTCGAATAAACTATGTTGCACAATATTCAAAAGACGGAACAGCTTCTTCACATATAGGATTTAGATATGTTATTGAGGTAGTAGAAACCTATGACAATAAAACAATCCCTAAATTTGAGATTCAAAATAAAATGAATTCAAATGGATTTGAGTACATTCCAAAACAGAACAACTCTGATAATTTTAAATTCATGAGCAATGAAATTAGCAATTTAGAATACAAACAGTTTTTAATAGAAAACACAGACAGCATTTTAAAACCCAAAGTTGGAATTTGGAAACCATTTTTTAGATACAGCTATTTTGAACAATATGCTTGGCATTCAGCCTTCAATAATTTTCCTGTTGTTGGAATTACCTATGAATCTGCCCTAACCTATTGTAAATGGTTGGGTGAAAAATACAATTCCAATCCCAAAAGAGAATATCACAAAGTGGTTTTCAGATTGCCAAATGAAAATGAGTGGATGCATGCTGCTTATGGAGGTTATAAAAATCTATATGGTTGGGGAGGAAGTTACACAAGAAATAGCCGAGGTTGTTATTTAGCTAATTTTGCACCGTTGGAGGACCAATATCTTTATCAAGACAGCAACAATATCTATTCTTGGGTTAACAACAACGGTATTGCAATGAACAAAACTGCTGATGGCGCTTTAATTCCGCATTTCACCACTTCCTATTTTCCAAATAACTATGGAATGTACAACTGCTCAGGCAATGTTGCAGAAATGATAGAAGAAAAAGGAACATCTAAAGGAGGTTCGTGGATTTCAACCCAGTATGACATCATGATAATATCCAAAGAAAGATACTCAGAGCCCAATGCAACATTAGGTTTCAGAGTATTGGCTGAGGTTGTTGAACGTTAATTAGAAAGGAGAAACAAACAAGCTGAAGGCTTGGTATTTTTTATCTTTTTCAGATAAAATTGGATTGGTAACCGACCATTCAATAGCAAACTCTCTATCATCCCAAGCCAAGCCACCTTCACATTCAGGGTGGTAAGTATCTGTGCATTTATATGAAAAAATGGTTTGGTCTTCTAAGGTTGCAAAACCGTGGGCAAATCCAGGTGGTATATACAACATTAAAAAATTGTCTTCACTTAACTCAACTGAATAACTCTTTCCGTAGGTTGTTGAATTTTTTCTAATATCGACAACCACATCTTGAACGGCGCCTTTTATTACTCTTACCAATTTGCCTTGTGCATGTGGTGGTGTTTGAAAATGCAAGCCTCGAACAATTCCTTTATTAGAAAGAGATTGATTGTCTTGAGTAAATTTCTCAATTATACCAATGGATTCAAACTTATCTTGATTAAACGACTCGAAGAAATATCCTCTTTCATCTTTAAATACTTTGGGTTTAATTAACAATAACCCTTTAAAACCCGTTTCAATCAATTCCATATGCAAAAATAAGGTCTTAGCATTAGAATTTAAACCTAGATTTAAAATAGTCATCAACAAGAATTTGACTTCATGATTTGAAGAATAAAAAGTAAGTTTGCATAAGAAATGAAGCTTATTAAATCCTTATTAATTGTAATTATCTCGAGCTTAATCTTGTTGAGTATTGTTGGTATTTACATTTACAAATCACCTGCTTTAAAAATCAGCAAAGAGCAATTTGTTTATATAGATAGTACTGATAATATTCAAACCATAAGTAAAAAATTAGAATCTAATTATGGATTAAAGTTCCCTTTCATCTTCGAAGCTATTTCTAATAAAATCAATTTGAACAGATGGGTAAAAGCAGGACGTTACACGGTAAGCCCTAGCATGAATCTTGTTGAATTGGCTAAAACTTTTAGAGAAGGCAAAATGAAAACAGTCAACTTGGTTATTAGGCCTTTAATCACCTTGGAAAAATTTGCAGCGCTTTGTGGCGAAAAATTAGAAGGTGATAGCATAGATTATTATAAGATATTGAGTGATACTGCATTTTGTAGGCAATTTGGATTTGGAAAGGAGACCATTTATGCAATGATTTTGCCCGATACTTATAATTTGTATTGGCACACAGAAGCAGACGAATTAATTATTAAACTGGCTTTAGAATATGAAAAATTTTGGAACTCAGAGCGCAGAAAAAAAGCATCAAGTTTAATGGGAAGTTCATCAGTTGGCTTGTCGCCTATAGAAGTTTCTATATTGGCGAGCATTGTTTCTAAGGAAACGAATAAAAACGATGAAATGCCAATGGTCGCGGGTATGTATTTAAACCGCTTGCGTATAGGTATGCCTTTGCAAGCAGACCCAACCATTAAGTTTGCTTTAAATCAACCAGGATTAAAGCGCGTATTAAAGGTACATTTAAGTGTTCAATCTCCATACAACACCTATTTAAACAAAGGCTTACCTCCGGGACCAATTTGTGTTCCATCCAAACAATCAATAGATGCGGTCTTAAATGCAGCAAGCCATAACTATTTATATATGTGTGCCAAAGAAGATTTCAGTGGCTATCACAACTTTGCAAAAGATTATAATTTGCATTTACAAAACGCCAAGCGCTATCAAAAAGCGCTTGATGAATTGCTTAAAAAATAGAATACATTAGGATTAAGTAAAGACAAATCAATCCCGCTTATTTAGCGATTTGTTTGTCTTTGTTTTGCTCATATAATAAGCTATCAAACTTCATGGGATCCACCTCTGTTTTGGGTGCTATTATTTTTATTTTGGGTTTATTGTGTATGTATTTAAAATACATAAACAAAGCAGATCCAACAAATAAGGTGACAAACCCAATTAATACAGCCAGCTTTTTAAATTGATTTTTCATATACGATTAAAAGCTTCTACCAATTCCAATTACCCAACGACTTTGCACATATCCTTTATCAGCATATGGGGCAGTGTTCAAAACAAATGGCATATCAAATCGAAGAGTGAAAGGTTGAATTAAATTGCGTTTACCCCATTTTGAAATGGTCATACAAGTTCCAAGACCAGCATCCATTCTTAATGGAGAATACACAGAGTTAAGGACATTAGTGTTGTATAATACACCTGCATCAGCAAAAGCATATAAATCCATTTTCAACCAATTTCTAGTAATTTTAGGGGCAAATTTCACAAAGCGGTCGAAGTCTATTTCAACTGAAGCAGACACACCGCCATTTCCTTTGTAAAGTTGGTAAACTAAGTTGTCTTTAGTTACAGGTGCTAAATAACCGGCATAACCACGCAAGTTAAGTCCACCACCAATTTGAAAATGGTTGGTGCTGTTGCCATAACCTAAATACTCTTGAGGAATCCAGCCACGTGAGCGGGTAAATTTGCTTTCTAGCATTTCTTCCATATTGGCAGATGCCAAATTAAGCATCACTTCTTCAGGAATAGAACTACCTTCAATATGTTGGAAATAGAATCTAGTTTTAATATCTAATTTTCCAAAATGGTTGTTGTTTAATACCTCCAATTTAAAAGAACCATACGCATAATCTTTAGTTAGACTGCTACCTCTCAAAGATGACTTAATGATACCATTTCCTCTTTTGTAACGGTAGTTTCTATTAAAATCGATGATGATACTGCGGTTACTTTTGTACTCGCGGTTTACACTCGCAGCATAAGGCCAGTAAACACTCGCATTGCTATCCATAGAAATAGACTTGAAATGAATGTTAACGAAGTTTTTACCGAAAGTTTTTTTGAATCCTAAATCATCATAATATACCCCATCTAGGTATCTTGTATCCCAGAAAACATAAGCATCTCTGCCGACAAGATTAGAATATTGAAGTCTGTAAGACAAAGGTCGTCTAACATTTGTGGTATATTTTTGTTCAGCACCTATACCTGAATTGTACCAAAGATTAAAGTCAAGCACATGTTTAACTTTAGCGTATTCAAAGCGGGTATGCATACCTATTTTCATTCCATCTACAGCGTTAAACCACAAATCTGGACGCAGATAAACATTCTGATGGTTAAAGCTAGAGGTTTGAGCAATGCCTTTATCGAATTTCACAATTGAAGGTAGAGCGTAATTATAACCATCCATACGATTATCCAATCTATATATATCTGCTAAACGGTGGGTGGTATCTATTTCTATTGTTCTGATTTTGCTGTTCAACACAACAGTATCTAGGTACTTTTGGTTTAGCAAACCCCAACCTTTCCAAGTTTTGAGCACAGTCCTACCCTCTTGTTTTGCGAAATAGGTATTTGGAATTAGGTATTCATAATTTTGATTTTTCCTATCTTTAATGGTTAAGTCAATAGGCATTTGCATATCGCCTTTGCGTTTCAGTTCTATTTGATAGTAATATTTACCATCGTTAGAATTGCGTTTAATTCTTTGGAATCCAATTAATTTATAGTCTATAGACTTGGTGGTTTCCATCCACTGATCGAAAAACCAATTCAAATCAACTTTACTGTATTCAATAATGGCTTGTCTAAAATCATCTGGATAAGGATGTGCAAATTTCCATTTATTGAAATAATGTTTCATTGAACTCAAAAACAAAGTATCACCTAGAACATATTGTAGGTTGTACAACATTGTTGCTGTTTTGTAATACACATGTCTATATCCACCACCGTGTCCAATAGCAGAACCAAAATCGTCGCTATGGGTATTTAATGGTTCATCATTTTTATTTATTGCATCGTTTAAGTATCCATTGTATACCGCTTGTTCGTCGTAAGCATTGGCATGCATAGGAATATTGTTGTATCGTTTGATACTCCATGAAGTTAAGAACTGAGTGAAACCTTCATCGAGCATTGCTCTGTAAGTTTCATTGTTGCCAATCATACCAAAAAACCAGTTGTGGCCAACTTCATGCGCTATAACGTATTGGTGACCAGGCCAATTTCCTCCATTTAAAGTAATCATTGGATATTCCATACCATCGCGTGCATCTGCTGCAACAATTTTAGGCCAACCATACATACCGAAATCATTGCTGTAGGTCTCAACAACCTTGGCAACAAAAGCAGCAGTTGGATACCAGTATGGTGCATTTTGTTCTTGTGCCAAGGCAATACAACGGATACCATTCCACATTACTTCGGCCATTCTATAGGTTGGGTCGGCAGTAAATGCAAAGTCATGCACATTTTCAGCGTGGTAAATCCATGTTTTTCTTGAATCTCCTGGAATAGTGTATTTATAGTTGGTAGGAACTCTTTTGGTTTTACCATTAGCACCTACTTGTTCTACTGAATAATTGGCTATATCCAAACTTTTACGCAAATCGGCAGGCATAACAGTTGATTCATTTTGCAGAGTTCCTGTTGCTTCAACCACATAGTTAGATGGAAAATTTAATTGAACATCGAATACGCCATAATCGCCATAAAACTCTTTACCGAGGTGTTGATCGGTTTCCCAACCAAACTTTCTATCGTAAACACATATTCTTGGATACCAATGCACCCCATCAAAATGTTTGTTGATTCCATCTGGTGTAAAGGTCTTAAAACGTCTTCTCATGGTACCATTGTCCCAGTAGGTTCTAAAACTTATATTGAAAGTTACAGATTCACCAGGAGCTAGCGGTTTTGCGAGACTTGCAATTAATATGGTGTTATCAATTACATAGGTAACATCTTGACCGTTTATTTTAAAACCATCAATTACGGTTCCCATTTTCAGGGCTTCATATTTGCCGAATTTAGTTTCTTCATTGTTTACTTCATTCAATGCATGGGCATAACTTCCAGGTTGGAAAGCATTTTGATATAAATGGAAGTATACTTTGTTTAATACATCTGGACTGTTGTTATAATATACTAAAGTTTCAGTACCAGTTATTTCATCTTTCTTATCATCAATATTCGCTTGAATGGTGTAATGAACATCTTGTTGCCAATAGGCTGCATTGGGTTTTCTGTTTTTCCAATAATCTTTGTATTGAAATACTGAATCCGCTTTCAGGATAAACGGCGTAAGCAAAAGAAGGCATAATAATCTATTCATATTATTTGATTGAAAGATGCGAAAATAAAGAAATTAAGGAAATAAAAGGAACTAATTCAAAGCAAGCAGACGGTGCAACTCATTTCTTGTTTCAGGGTCGTTGAATCGACCAGAATATTCAGAAGTAGTTGTATGGCTGCTGTTGTCTTTGATACCGCGACTGGCTACGCATAAATGCTTTGCATTGATAATGACTGCAACGTTATCTGTTCCCAGAATTTTCTTTAGTTCATTAGAAATTTGCATAGTCATGCGCTCTTGAACTTGCGGGCGTTTGGCAAAATACTCAACAATTCTATTAAGCTTTGACAAACCGATTACTTTACCATTAGGAATATAAGCGATGTGCGCATTACCAAAGAAAGGCACAAAATGATGTTCGCAGTTGGTATAGAAATGAATATCCTTCTCGATAAGCATTTCATTGTATCTAAACTTGTTTTTAAAATGCGATACTTCAGGTTTGTTGTTTGGGTTCAATCCCCAGAACATTTCCTTGACATACATTTTAGCCACGCGTTTTGGTGTACCTTTAAGACTGTCATCATTTAAATCCAATCCTAGGGTTTCCATTATAGCTTTAAAATGCTCTTGTATAATCTCGATTTTTTCATCATCAGATTTATCAAATGCATCATTGCGCATTGGAGTATCAATGTGTGAATCGTCGAAATCGTGGTCGTGCTCGTGGTCGTGGTCTTCTGTGTGCATATTATTTGCCGTCAAATTCGACGTAATTATTTTCAGTTTCGTATAGTCTAAGACTTACTTCAAGGGTTTGTGGAAGTTTTGCTCTCATTTTATTCCAAATTACAATAGCAATATTTTCAGCGCTAGGGTTTAAGGTTTTAAATTCAGCAGTATCTAAATTAAGGTTGCGGTGATCAAAACAATCATGTACTTCAGTTTGAATTAAGTCCTTTAGTATTTTGGTGTCAATAACAAAACCAGTAATTGGATCAACCTCACCTTTCACTTTAAGTTCTAACATATAGTTATGTCCATGGTAATTTGGGTTGTTGCACAGGCCAAATAATTTTTTATTTTCTTCATCACTTAAATTGGCGTTGTGCAATCTATGTGCAGCATTAAAGTGGGCTTTTCTAAAAACGGATACCTTCATTTTGATAGTTAATAAACTATTTAAAGTCTAAATAGTTTTGGGAATAGCAAACTTAAATAAAATCGCTCTAAAATCTTATCTTAAAAATCGATAATCGAATTCATTACAAGTAAGAATCTACTCTTAACATACTCTAGTTATTGTTTACCTTTTCTTACACAAAATAAAAAGCCTATATTTATAATCAATATGCTTATTTACATATACTTAAATCAATTTAAAAGCAAATACCTAGCTTAATTACTGTTTAAAGACTTCAACAGTAATTAAGATGAACTTAACATGAAAATCAATTATTTATAATGTATTAACACCAAAGAAATCTACTATATCTTTATAGAAATTTTATATAAATCACTCATTTTAAAGTAAGTATTAAATTCGTTTAAGAAAAATCTGAACGTTCTTAAACAAAACAAGATTCATTAAACATTATTAAACATGAGATTTGCTCCCATGAATACGACAAACACTTCTGTATTGGATTTGAATTTTGAAGAAAAATTGAAATCAGAAAGCAAAGCTCTTAGAACTTTAGCGATTCAACTTACAAGAAACAGTGATGATGCTAAGGACTTAGTCCAGGAGACGTATTTAAAAGCATTGCGCTACAAAGACAAATTTCACGAAGGCAGCAATTTGCGTGCTTGGTTGTTTACTATTCTAAAAAATAGTTTTATCAATCAATACCGCAGAATGTCAAAAAGGAACACCTTTATTGACACAACTGACAATACCTATTTTTTAGATTTACCATCTCATAAAACTGACAACGATGCTGAGTTGAAATTTATTAGAAAGGATTTAGAAACTGCCATTTCTCAATTGCCTACAGACTTAAAGGTAACCTTTATGTTGAACACAGAAGGGTTCAAATATCAGGAAATAGCCGAGGAGTTGAACATTCCAATTGGCACAGTAAAAACCCGTATATTTGTAGCAAGAAGAATTCTTCGTCAAAAACTTCATGTGTATGGCGAGGATTTCGCAACGCACAAGACGGTTAATGAATAATTTGTATTTATGGATAAATTTGGGAACGATTTTGTTTCCATTTATTTTGTCATTCGACAAAAAAGTCGCCTTTTATAAATTTTGGCCACAGGCCTTCCCTGCTATCGCAATCACTGCTGTTTTGTTCTTGTTATGGGACCAATGGTTTGCTCAAATGCATGTTTGGGGCTTTAACTCAATTTATCTTTGTTCCTATTACGTTTATGATCTTCCTATTGAAGAAGTCATGTTTTTCTTCACGGTACCATATGCTTGTATATTCATCTACGAATGTTTGAGGGCCTATATAGGAAGAAGTGAAACATTTGAAGAACTTTACCGCTGGTTTACCCTCCTATTTTTCGGTATTTCATGCTCATTGCTTTATTGGTTTAATGACCATTTATATACCGCATTAACCTCACTGTTTTTATCCTTGTTGTTGGGCACACATTTGATGGTTATTAGAAGAAGGTATATGAGTTGGTTTTACTTTGCTTTTGTTGTTTCCTTAATACCTATGTTAATCGTCAACGGACTATTAACAGCTTTCCCCGTTGTACATTACAATGAGGCAGAGATTACAGGATTTAGATTGGGAAGTATTCCTATAGAAGATTTCTTATACAATATGGCCATGTTGGCCATGTGTATTGGATTATACGAATGGTTTAAACGTCTGAATCATCGACGCCAGTTACGCCCCCGGAAACAATCATCTTAAAGACATCGGTAGGGTTAGCATTTAGAGGCTTTATCTTTTCGTTTTTCACGAAATACATATCACCAACAAATCCGTATGATTTAGGAAAATACACAGCCGCATAACCTTCAAGACCGATAGTTTTTAAGTCCTTCTTGGTTATAAATCCAGCTTTGTAAACACCATCAGCGGCCAATTCAACAATTACAGGTTCTGAAAACTTTTTCTTTTCACCCACAAATGCTTCCATAATATCTTTAACGGAAGAATATAAAAACTTAATACCCGGTGTTTTCTCTAACCAATCGTCGAACCAATCGATAAATGGTTTGGCCACATAAGAAGAACCTATAAATCCAACAAATAAAATAATGGATAGAATAATTAAAATTCCCAATCCAGGAATATGGTCTTCTCCTAAAATGTTGTCAATGGTTTGAAACAACCAAATGATTATAGCAGCAGTAGCAACTAAAGGAATTGAGATTAATAAGCCTCTAAAAAAATATTTAAGAAACCTAGTACTAAGCCTTTGTCTAACGCGTTCGTGTCTGAATTTGTTCATTATAAATTTAATAAATCTAATCCTATATCTTTTCTGTAATACTTGTCGGTAAACTGAATCTTTTCGGCATTTTGCATTGAAATAGATAAAGCATCTTTTATATTGTTGCCAGTTGAAGTAATGGCCAATACTCTACCTCCATTGGTAACAATATTACCATTTTCGTTTTTAGTTCCAGCTTGGTAAACTTTTGAATTTGAGATATGGTCTAAACCTGAAATAGTATAGCCTTTAACAAAATCTTCAGGGTATCCGCCAGAAACTAAGAAAACAGTCACAGCAGTTTGTTCATCAATTTCTAAATTCACTTCGTTGATATTGCCTTTGCAGGTTGCTAGCATTAATTCGAGCAAGTCTGTTTTCACTCTGTGTAATACAACTTCAGTTTCAGGATCCCCCATACGGCAATTGTATTCAATCACTTTCGGTTCGCCATCGACATTCATCAAACCAATAAACAAGAAGCCTTTGTAGGTTATTCCATCGTTTTTCAAACCCTGAATGGTTGGGATAACAATTCTTTGTTCAACCTTATCGATAAAGGCTTTATCGGCAAAAGGAACTGGAGAAATTGCACCCATTCCACCGGTGTTTAAACCTTGGTCGCCTTCACCAATACGTTTATAGTCTTTAGCTGAAGGGAGCATTAAATAATGTTCGCCATCTGTCAATACAAAAACTGACAATTCAATACCATGCAAGAACTCCTCAATAACCACTTTCGCGCTAGAGGCACCAAATTTACCATTTAGCATTTCTGCTAAATTATTTTTTGCTACTTGCAAATCTGTTTCAATCAAAACACCTTTACCAGCTGCTAAACCATCTGCTTTCAAAACATAAGGTGGTTTTAATGATTCTAAGAAAGCAAAACCTTCATCTATATTATGTTTTTCAACAGTACAATAAGCCGCAGTGGGAATATTGTTTTTTTGCATAAGAGCTTTTGAAAAATCTTTACTTCCCTCAAGTTGGGCTCCTGCTTTATTGGGACCTGCAATTAAAACATTACTTAATTTCTCATTGGATTCAATAAAATCAACTATACCAGCCACCAAAGGATCTTCATTGCCTGGAACAATTAAATGGATTTGATGTTCAATACAAGCGTTTTCAATGGCAGCAAAATCAAGTGGAGAGATTGGCAAATTGGTTCCACACTCTGCAGTTCCAGCATTTCCAGGTGCAATAAAAAGCTTATCACACAAGGGACTTTTACTAATTTTATCTGCAAAAACATGCTCTCTACCACCGCTCCCAAGAATCAAAATATTCATATTGCAAAATTATACAAATTACACGCTTGAAATAATGAAATTCTAAAATGTGTAAATGTTTTTAAGAAATAAAAAAACAGCATTAAAAAACAAAAAACCTTGACATTTCTATCAAGGTTTTTACTTTGGTGCCCAGGACCGGAGTCGAACCGGTACGGGGGTGAACCCACAGGTGTTTGAGACCAGCGCGTCTACCAATTCCGCCACCTGGGCTTTTAAAGGGATGCAAAAGTATTCATAAAAATTTGAAGTTCAAAATTATTTATAGGCTTTTTTCAGTTTTATTTTAAAAGACATTTTGGGGGCTAACGGAAATTAAATTGTATTAAGAATATGTTTCATTTCAAGCTATTACTAATTGTGTTATTATTTTCATTCAGTTTTGCTCATGCCCAAACGCAAAACGATTCTATTACTCGAAAGTATTTAATTTGCAAATCGACTGGACTCAATATTTATTCTAAAATATTTACAGAAGGCAAACGCTTATTGGCGGTTAGCAAAGATGGTAAAAAATGTAGAGGGCATTTAAAAATTATCAACGACACGGTTTTTTCACTAACAAATTCATTGAATTTAAAATGCGATACCTTTAACATCAATCAAATAAGAAAACTAAAAAACCCTAATTTGGTATTTACAGGCTTGGGGCTTTTAAGTATCCCATACGGCATTTCAGCTGCTTATGGTGGCTATACTTTATTGGGTTTGGGGATATTGGGGGATGTCATTGGAACCATGTTAATATTTAGTGGTTCTGTTATAAGTCTTTTTGGTCCGTTGCTTATAAATGGACCAAGAATCAATTTTAACTATTACAATTTAAAGATATACCAATCCAAAGGATTTAAGTTAAAGAAGAAACACTTGAAGTATTTGTATCCCAACAATTAGAAAGAGTTACTTTGCTCTTGATTTTGGTAATATTTCAAAGCCGCTAATACAGCCATGAAGCCCCAAAGTGGAACAGCAATTTTGTCAAAGTCGCTAAAGTTATTTAAGAAAGCGTGTATGTAATAGGTGATTAGACCAAGGACTGTAGCGGTGGCCAAACTTCTTTTCCAAGACTCTTTACTTTCATCATAAGCCACACTCATGCCTGTGTAAATTGAAGCGAGAAAAACGCCTAACCAGGACAAAGCACCTATTAAACCCATTTCAGAAAGTGCATTTAAATATTCGTTGTGTGTATTTCCTAAATCACCACTATTGGTACTGATCAGGGTTAAGCTTTCCGGTCTTTGAAAAGGTGCATATTGAAAAGTATAGGTTCCTGGTCCAAAACCAAATACTGGTTTTTCCTTAAACATCAAGACAGCACATTGCCAGCGGTTGAGACGCTCTAGGTTAGAAGGATCGGTACTTATATTTGAAACTGAAGCGGCATGCGATTCTAAATCGTCGGCACTACCCTGTTTATTGCTTTCCAAACTGTATAGTATCTGATCTTGTTTAATAAAAGCCACAGCTACAATAAGACCAAGTGCAAGCATTAAATGTTTGAACTTAACTTTGAATTTCATAATGATATAAAATCCAATAGCAGCAATTAGACTAATCCAAGATGCACGTGTAAAAGAAAATATGATGCCTAAAATTAACACCAAGGCTATGCCAGCAAAAATTAGGCGGTGAAGGATAGTAAATTTAAACCAATTGCCACGCATGGCGAAAACCACTGCAATGGGAACAAAAAAGGCGATGTAGGCTGAATAAATGGTATGGTCACCAAAAAACGGCTGCATGATTGAATACCCCCAACCTCTCGAAAACCCTTCAGCACCGTGTTTAATCAAAGTAAAACCAACCACCAAAGCGGTTCCATACAACATGTATGAAAAGTAACGGCGGATATAGTTTTGGTTTTGAAATATTTTAAATAAAAAGAAAAAGAAGACAGAAACAAACCATAGTCTCGCCAATAAATATTTGATTGAAACTAAAGGTATGGTGCTATTAAGTGCAGACAAAACCATCCAAAACAAATTGATTAAAATAAAAAGCACCAGAGGCATTTTCATGAATTTCAATTCAAATTTTCCAGTTAAAACCTGCTGAAAAACATACATTACAAACACTATCCATATCATTGGTTCTGTAGGAATAGATAGGCCTAAGCCACCACCAACATCATCAATAAATACAGACAAGGGAACCAGAAAACAAATTAACAATACATAAAAGGCCGGTTTATAATAACACAAGAAAAACAAGCCCAGTCCAAACGGCAATAAAGCAACTAGATAAAAATCCATCAATATGCCTGCAATTCCAATAAGAATTGAAAAAGCACCAAAACCGAAAATCAGCTGATTTTCTTTTTTAGACAATATGACTTGGGAAAAGCTCAAGCTTATTTTCTAAGTTTCTCGTATACTGCAAAGAATATAGCTGAAAAACCAATGGTACAGATTAAAGAAACTAAAACAATCAATTTGCGAACAGGATAAGCACGTTGCTCAGCCACATCAGCACCACTAACGGTAAATTTATTATTCAATGTTTCTTTTACGTCTACTTCAGCACGTTCATATTTTGCTTTAAGGTCAGACAATTTATCCAATTCTAATTGCAAGGTTTCAGTTAATGCAGTGAATTGACCACCAAATTGAACAAGACTTTTCAGTTGTTCAATTAAGTCGCTTACCTTGTCCATTTTACCTGCTGCACGCGCTTTATAGATCTCCTCGTTCAAGGCTCTAGATTGCTCTTCGTAGTTTGTTACACCTTCGCTACCTAGCTTTTGAAGTTCAGATTTGATGTTGTTAATTTCATTTTCCTTTGCTTGCATTTGACGTTTAACAATGTCTAAAGCAGGAATAGCAACTTCCAATTGGATTTCGTTTTTGATTGAATCGTATAAATCCAATATACCGTTTGCCATCTTTGCAGCCATTTGAGCATCCTCATCCATTACATCCACGCGAATAGATAAGTAACGGGTGCGGCTAAAACTAAAATTGGCGCCTATTTTATTGGCAAGTTTGGTTTTTCTCAAACTACTTTTAGGATCTATTTTATAGTGCTCCAGCAAATTGTAGTTTCTTACCAAACGTTCGGTTAACTTAGATGATTGCAATATTTGAAGGGCTTTCTCAGCTTCTTCTTCAGCACCAAACTCTAGAGGATCTTTTTGTCTTTGATTCAAATCTGTCAACAAAGCATTTGAAATTGAATTGTTGGTTGTTGGATAAAACACCACAGTTGATTGGTATTTTGGAGTCAACATGAAGGAAATAATAGACGAAACGACTATTGATACAAGTCCAAGAATAATTAACTGTTTTCTCCACCTAGAAAATAAAGCGACTACATCTTTGAATGTGATGAGTCCGTTGCCTATTTCTTCAAACTGATTTTGCATATATGTAAATGAGGTATACTTAAGTCTGCAAAAATAGGTTTTTTCGAATGGAAAGTTCTTAACAGAATCTCCATTTTTTTATTGTGCGGTTTTCTTAAAAAAACCCATCAATTTATCCATATCAATTAGTTTTAATAAGACACTGAACAAAACGGAGGCGGCGCCAAAGATTAACAAGACTAAATAAATGTTTGTCAATGACTTAATGAAAAAATTAACCCCAACAAGAATTAAAATCAAGGCTAGAAATTTTGCAATTTGAAGATAAGGTAATTTAAATTCAAATAGGACGACACATCGCCAAATACAAAAAAGAGCAAATGCTGTTTGGGTTATTAGAGAACCAATTGAGGCCCCAAACGACTGGTATTTAGGTATTAAAAAATAATTGATAGAAATATTGATTATAAAAGCGGCTAAGGCAAACCCGTTCATATACCAAATATCCTTTTTAGCCGTCAACAGAGTGCTAAACACAAAGATTAAAGACATTGGAACAAAGGCCAACATGATGTTTTTGAATACAGATGATGACATGGCTAGAGACTCCTCATTTTTAAACTGATAAAGAGCATTTAGAATTTCTTCACCAAATAAGTAACAGGCCATTGAGACTGTTATAGAGATTATAAGAAGAATGGTAGCTGATAAATTAAGTAAAGGTCTTAAGTCTGAATGTTCTTTGATCATTTTTGCAAACATTGGCAAAAGCAAACCAGCAAAAAGCATTGCAAACATGGCAGAAGCATCGAGCAATCTGAAGCTTTGGGCATACAATCCTGCATGAAAAGCAGCATCCTTCAACATAACATTCATCATGCTAACGTCAATGCGGGTGTAAAAATTCATTAAGGTAAATAAAAGCGCATAAGGAAGACTTTTAAGTAATAATGACTTCAATTTTTCGGAACTTTCATTCTTGCCAACGCTTATAATTTTCTTCCAGCGTTTTAAATTAATGAACAAGGCAATAGAGAATGTAATGCAAGATGCAATTAATTGAGCCAATACGAAATTGAAAATACTAATTTGATTGCTTAAATAAAAAACTACACATAATAGTATGGCAAAGAATTTATCGCTAACAGACAATAAACTATCAACAGTATAAAGATGCAGCCCATTTATATTGCTTCTTAGGTAAAGGACAAAACTTGTAACTATTTGATTTGCTATTAAGACTAACAATAAATCTTTGGGCATTGGGATGCTTGATTGCATGGCCAATCCTATTACCACCAGGAAATATAAAGAGGATAATATGCCTTTAAGGAAGAAAATTCCTTTGAAGTTGTTTTTGAAAAAATTTTCATCTGCAGCCACAGATGTGTTGTTGAAATTTTGGATACCTAAATCCAATACAATGTTTGCAATTAGGGTAAGATTAAGTACAAGGTAGTATTCACCGTAGGTTTGTCCCAATAAATTTTGCGCTTCACGGTCGATCAACAAAAGCCAAGCAGGCTTAATGATTAAGTTAAGTGCTTGAAGAAGCAAAAGATTTTTAAGGAATACTTTTCTCACGTTAAAAGGTGAATGCAAAGTAAACGATTTTTGACCTAAACCAAACCTAATAGTCGTTTACTATGCCTTTTTATTATTTGATAAATTGATTTTTTTTGTGATAAAAGTAAATTTTTCCTTCAAATATTGAGAATACGATAAAAATGTTTAATTTTGCCTCAATATAATCATTATGGGAAAAGGAGACAAACGTTCAAAAAAAGGTAAAATCAATATTGCAAGTTACGGCGTAACAAGACCTAGACCAGCAGTTGCACTTAAGAAAAAAGTTGATGCAGCTAAAGCTGAGCCAAAAGTAAAAAAAGTAAAAGCAGTAAAAGAAGCTAAACCAGCAGCTGCTAAAAAAACAGTTAAGAAAAAGACTGAAGAATAATATTTGTTTTTAAAACATAAAAAAAACCATCAATTTACATTGATGGTTTTTTTTGTTAAAAGGTTTTTAATTTTTAGGTTCCAATAATTTGAAAAATTGATCAAGTTCTGGAATTATAACGATTCTAGTTCTGCGGTTAAGCGAACGGTTGTTGTCGCTATCATTTGGCACCACTGGCATATATTCACTGCGACCAGCTGCAATCATTCTGGTTGGATCTATACTGAAATTGTTTTGTAAAGTTCTAACTACGGTTGTTGCTCTGAGCACACTAAGGTCCCAATTGTCTTTCATTGCTTTATTTAAAATCGGTTTGTTGTCGGTATGGCCTTCAACCATGAATCTAATTTCTGGTTGACCATTTAATACTTTAGCTACTTTTCCAAGAACGAGCATTGCTTCAGGTGTTAGGGTGTAACTGCCGGATGTAAACAAGAGTTTATCAGACACAGAAATAAACACAGCACTACCTTCGATTTTTATCTCAACATCTTCATCGTTAATATCAACTAAAGCCCCTTTTAGATTCATTACCAAAGCAAGATTCATTGAATCTTTTCTAGCCATTGCTATTTGCAAATCTTTGATGTAAGCATCTTTACTGGATAGGTTTTCCAAAGATTTTTTAATGCTTTCAGCTTGAGTTTTTGTGATTACAGATAATTCACTTAACTGATTAAGCAGCGCATTACTGGTGGCTTTCAATCTTAAAACTTCCGATTCTAAATTTTCAATTTCAGATTTGTTTTTTTGCTTATCGGCTAAACATTGGTCAAGTTGGTGGACTACCATTTCAACGGAGTCTCTTAATATTTCAACACGGGCCATCTGTGACTTATACTTCTTTTTGCTAACGCAAGAAACCACTATAATACTGAGGAGTAGGACGAATACAATTTTAACTTTCATAAATACACTAATTGATTTAAGACATAGTGAACAAAATTTGTTCCAAAAAAAAGGCTCCTTAAAAAGGAGCCTTTTGAAATAATTTTAGGAAATAAAACTATTAATTATTGTTTGTATTGGAAAGTGTAAGTATCGTCTTCAGATCCTACATCATCGGTAACAGTATCGATAGCGATTAAGTAGTAGTATGTAGCTGAACCTCTAGTTACTTTAGCGATAACCAATTTACCATCATCGATACCAGTAACAGTTGTAGATTTACCTGCAGTAGCATCCCAAGCATCAATCACATCTTG
Organism: Bacteroidia bacterium; assembly: GCA_030158725.1. Classification (GTDB taxonomy): domain Bacteria; phylum Bacteroidota; class Bacteroidia; order NS11-12g; family UBA955; genus JABMMZ01. The sequence continues at coordinate 52,044 of JAOASJ010000031.1, read as the reverse complement.
TTCAGAAGCGAATTGAGTGTATACTTTGCTGTTTAATTTACCATCAACACCAGAGATAACGAATTGAGTTCCGTTTTGTGATTTCCAAGATCTAGAAAGAGTTGCAGAAGTTGAAGCATCAACAATATCTCTGCTACCTTCATTACCAGCTCCTGAAGCAGCAGTGATTGCAATTCCTTCGAATAAATCGAAAGCACTGAAATTACCAGCAGTAGTAGCTTTTAAGCTGTAAACTAAACCAGTACCTTGATCTGCTAATGGACCGAAAGCGATGATTTCAATTTTAGCTGAAGAAGTTGTAGCATCTTTGTTGGTTGCGTAAGCAGTAAAAGTATAAGTACCTTTATCTTGTGGCAATACAAATGTGTAATCTCTGCTAGTAGAAGTAACTGAACCAGAGAACACAGAATCAGTACCGATAATTTGTTCAGCTTGGTTGTTGTATTTTACTGTCATTTTAGTGCTTTTCAAATTGATGGTTGAAGTCAATTTAACACCAATTTTGATAGTAGAACCGATAACTTTCTTGTCGTTAGCGAATGTGTAACCAGAGAAAGTACCAGTATTGGTTTGGAATTCAATAGATGGTTTTGGAGTTGTGTCAACTGTTCCGCCGCCGTTGTTGTCGTCACCGCATCCGGTAAATAGAGCGCCAGCTACAAATAGAGCCATCGCTGAATAAAGTAATTTTTTCATAAATCTTTTGATAATAATGTTATTATAATGCAAATATAAGAAATTCCCCTTTAGAAAATAAATATTAGTAAAAATTCAGGTGACAAGTTTTTAACAATAAATTGACTTAAACTTTCTCAAATCGAGACTTTGTTACCCCATCTATAGTTATTGTCTCTAAAAACATAGACAAAGGGCGCACCCATAAAGCGCCTTCACCGTAAAGTTGTTTGTATAAAACCAATTCTTCTAAGGTTTCAGAATGTTTTACAACACCAATAACTTCATAGAAGTTTCCTTTATAGTGTCGGTATTTGCCAAGTTCAATAGACATTACATTCTATTTGGTGCGTGAATGCCTAACATATTAAGCGACTGCTTAATAGTTTCAGATGTTTTTTGAGCCAAAGAAATCCTAAAACGTCTTTTGTTGCTGTCTTCTTCTTTTAAAAATGAAACATCATTGTAAACTCTGTTAAACGCTTTCGCAAGATTTAAAGAATAATTTGCAATTAAGGATGGACTATAAGACAATGCTGCTTTTTGAAGCTCTTGTTTATAATTATCCAATTCTTTAATTAAATTAATTTCTGTTTCATTGGCAGAATTAATTTCATATTCTGCATTTAAGTCATCGGCATTGGCGGCACGAAGCATACTGCTAATACGCGCAAAGGTATATTGAACGAAGGGACCAGTATCTCCTTGCAAGTCGATAGACTCTTCGGGATTAAACAACATTCGTTTTTGAGGATCTACTTTTAGCATGAAAAATTTAAGTGCACCCAATCCTAAAGTTCTGTGCAATTCAATTTTCTCTTGTTCAGGCATGTTATCGGTTTTACCCAATTCCTCTGTTTTAGCCTTAGCAGTATCAATCATTTCTTGCATCAAATCGTCCGCATCAACGACCGTACCTTCCCTACTTTTCATTTTTCCAGAAGGCAAATCAACCATTCCGTAACTTAAGTGGTATAAGCCATTGGCCCAAGTTTTTCCAAGTTTTTTAAGAATTAAAAACAAGACTTTAAAATGGTAATCTTGCTCATTGCCTACTACATAAATACTTTTATCGCAAGCGTACTGTTTATATTTTAGTTCGGCTGTTCCGATATCTTGTGTTATATAAACTGAAGTGCCGTCACTTCTTAAAACCAATTTTTCATCTAAACCCTCTTCTCTCAAATCTATCCAAACACTTCCATCGTCTTTTTTATAAAAGACATTTTTATTCAAACCCTCATCAATCAGGTCTTTCCCCAACAAATAGGTATTGCTTTCATAATAGTATTGATCGAAATGAACCCCTAAGTTTTTGTATGTTACTTCAAAGCCAGCATAAACCCATGCATTCATTTTTTTCCAAAGTTCTATAACTTCTGTATCACCAGCTTCCCATTTCCTAAGCATTTCTTGGGCTTCTAGAATTAACGGCGCTTGTTTTTCTGCAAGAGCTGCTTCTAATCCTGATTCAGTTAAAGTTTTAATTTCGGCTTTGAAATGTTTGTCAAATTCAACATAGTATTTACCAACGAGATGGTCGCCTTTCAAACCACTAGAATCAGGCGTTTCACCATTCCCGAATTTTTGCCAAGCTATCATACTCTTACAAATATGAATACCCCTATCATTGATCAAATTGGCTTGGGTAACATCGTAACCATAGGTCTTTAGAATAGTTGAAACACTATAACCCAAAAGATTGTTTCGTATGTGACCAAGGTGCAGTGGTTTATTGGTATTTGGTGAAGAATATTCCACCATAACTTTGCCCTTAGATTCAGAAGTTTTAAGATTGTCAATTGTTTTGAATTTTTCAATCCAAAAAGTTTGACTAAAACCAATGTTAAGGAAACCCTTTACTACATTAAAAGATTCTATTTCATTTAAATTAGCTTGCAAATACTCTCCAATTTCATTGGCAGTTTGCTCAGGATTTTTTTTAGAAACTTTGAGATAAGGAAAGGTTACGAAGGTAAAGTCACCTTTAAAATCTGCATTTGTTGGTTCTAATTTAATTGAATCAATTTCAACTGAAGCACCATACAAATGATTTAAAGCATTGCATATCCCTGATTTTAAAAGCAAATCCATTTCCATGCCGCGAAGATAATTATTTGCTTATAGTATTGCACAAATAATTGAGCATCAAATTAATTTTAAGAAAAATAAGTTAAAAGCGGATTAAACAATCATGCGTTCAAATGCCTTTTGATATTTCATAGACACGGGAACTTGGGTTGAAGTGTTTTTCAAATGCAATTTATATCCTCTAGCATTTCCAGTTACATGAATAACTTGGTTTATGTTTACAATAAAACTAGGGTGGCATTTCATTAATTTCTTATTTGAAAAAAGATTTGATTCCAATGAATTCAAATCAGAATGAATATAGATGTTTGAAAGCTCATTTGATTCTGAGGTACACAATTCAAAACCTGAATTATCAGAATGTATGTAGATCAAATCATTTAAATGCAAAGGTGTTTGTTTGTCTTTGTTTTCAATCTCAATAACAATGGTATTGCTATTATCTGCAGTATTAACTTTGCTCAATTTTGAGAATGAATTTAACTTAGCATTTAGCTTTTCAGCATTTTTATGAAATAAGTTTCTCCAACGTGCTTCATTTATAATAATAATCAAGAACATTGGAATAGTTCCTAATAGCATGGTCAAAAATTCAAATTCAATAATGTCTATTTTTGAAATTGCTGTATATTCATTGCTGGTTGCGAATATGGCATTAAAAATTCCTATGGTTAAGATATTTGCAAAAATCCATTTGAATTCTTTTTCAACGGTCCAAGAATCTTCATTGAAGTAATTTTTATTTAACTTAATCAGTAAATAATTAGAACCTAAAAGAATGGAAACCAAAACAACGCCATAAATGCTTGCTTTTAAAGTGAAATCATTTCTTATTTCATTAATCCCTAAGTTAGAGAGGAAATATAAACATGCCGTAATATAAATGGCAAATGACAATAAAGTTAAGCCCCTTCCTTTCAAATTTGGAAAAAAGACATACGGATATTTAAGAAATTTAAGCAAGGTGTGTGTGTTTTATTAGTTATTGAAAAGAAAAAGTAGCGACTTTTCAATGTTGCAAAATAAACAAAACTCGATTAAATCTCCAAAAAAATTAAGTAAAAATACCTATTTCAAGAAAAAATAAAGCATATTAAAGGGAAAAGAAATACGCTAAAATCTTAAAAATCAACATATAAGCTCTTTTAATAATACAATTATTCGGCTAGATAGCCAAATTTTCCAGCATGGAAGTCTCGGAATGCTTGAATCAATTCAGTTTTGGTATTCATAACAAAGGGACCATTTGCCACAATAGGTTCATTTATTGGTTCACCGCTTAAAACTAAGACAATCGAATTTTCTTCAGCTTCAATTTGGAATTTTTCTCCTTTGTTTTCAAACAAAACCAAATGGTTAGTTTCTATAGTTTCAGATTGATTCACTTTAATGCTTCCTTCAATCACCAATAAAAATGTATTGTAATGTGAAGGGAATTCAAAATCTGTAGATTTATTGGCATTCAGAAAAACATTGAATAAATTTACTGGAGTAAAAGTTTCCGCTGCTCCTTTTAAGTCCTTGTATTTCCCTGCAATGATTTCAATATGACCAGATTCATTTGGCAAATTACAAGTCACAATTTTTTCCCTATCTATGGCCTGGTATTTAGGCTCGGACATTTTATATTTTGATGGAAGATTAATCCAAAGCTGCACCATTTGAAACAATCCACCAGAGCGGCTAAACGATTCATCATGGTATTCTTTATGAAGAATACCCGAGGCTGCAGTCATCCATTGTACTTCACCTTCACCAATAGTACCACTGTTACCAGCACTGTCATGGTGGGCAACTTTACCTTTATACGCTATAGTCACGGTTTCGAATCCTCTATGAGGATGAACCCCTACTCCTCTTCGTTCATCTGTAGGAGGAAACATGAATTTTGAATTGTAATCCATCATAATAAATGGATCCATTCTTTGCATTTCTAAACGGTAAACAGAAGGTATAAAATTATGTACTCTAAATCCGTCTCCAACCATGTGAGGTGCTGGTGGAGCAACGGTTAATTCGATTTGTTTGACAGACATGGTTAAATATTAGGACGAAATTAAACCTAATGATTTAGTAAAAACTTATTCAAGATTAAGAAATCATTCCCAAATTAATTTAACTACACCATTAAGAATAGGTTCATCTTTGTCTTTTCCAATATACCTATAGTTTAGAATATAATAATAAGTACCATCGGGACATTCTTCACCAGTATTATTCAAATGTCCATTCCAATCGTAGCCTGTGTCATCGCTTTCAAAAACTTTAACACCCCATCTATCGTATATGATTAGATGGTAATTTGAAACATTTTTAGTGTATATATTAAATACATTATTTCCTTGTAAGCCTTCTTTGTCTGTGCCCACAAAACCATCATTTCCTGAAGGTGTAAAGACATTCGGCGGTAAAATTGCAAATTCAAAATCATTGTAAATTTTCTTACAAACAGTATCGTGGCAACCCAAGGCATTGGTGGCTTCTAAACAGATCCAATTCTCACCTGGATGCAAGGCGAAGTTTTCACATATATACCGTTCAGGTTCATACTGACCCACATTTGCTTTAAATTCTAATTTCCCTGGTCTAATATCTTTGTCGTGAAAGAATCCCCATCTATAGCTAATAGCCCATTGCGAAGTATTGGTAAAACAGTATTTCGGTTTTTGAGTTTCGTCAATGGTAAAGTCAGCTTTAACGCTATCGGCAACTACCCATAATGAGTCGTAACCCGGACAAAAAGCACCATTTATACCGTTGGTATCTGGCAACATTGTAATTAAATATTGACCTCGTTTTTTAGGTGCGAAATTGTAGAACAAAGAATTTGTTTGGTTTTTCACATTGCCAACGGTCCAATTGAATAAATTATACGTATTGGCACTTTGAACATTTGCTTGGGCTCGAATGGTGTCACCTACGCAAATAACCATAGGTCTTGCAATCAATTTCACCACATCATATGGACTTACAATAACTGTAATTTTCTTTTGTCCTTTATTAACATCAGGGTAAATATCGGCGCAATATTTTCCTGTATTTGCAATGCTGTCGTATTGACTCAAGAAAACATCATAAGTACCAGGAATTTTATATTGATGAACCATTTTACCCGTGTCTTTTTGAGGAATGTAAAAACCGTCACCAAAATTCCATAACCATTGTGCAGACTCAGTATAATTGCCACTAAAATTTCTAAAAGCAACAGAATCATTGACACAAATTCTTAAGCTTGTTAATGGTTTAAACTCAGGACTAGGACCTGGAATAAAGACTTGCTTTTGCACAGTATCTCTGCAGCCTAGAATAGATTCGATGGTTAAAGTAATGGTATAATATCCATTTTTAGTATAGTCGTGACCGATTTGCTTTGGTAATTGCTTGAAGTAATCAACGGAACCTGATCCGTCACCCCAATCGATGTTCCATTTGTAAATAAAATCGCATGGATCCAAACCTTTTGCAGCGCAAGGGTCTATGATTTTCGAGGTATCAAAAAGCTCTAAAATTGTTTTACAATTTGGTGTAATGATATCGGTATAGAATCCAGCTTTGGGACCAGTAACATATATCTTTTGTGTGAATGTATCAGTGCAATAGTTGCTATCAGAAGCTAAAACTCTAAGCGTGTAGATCCCCGCTTTCTTATAATAAATGCCAGATTGTTCATTGCCTAAAATAACAAAAGGCGTTCCGTAACCTTTTTTAGAATATGGGAAATTGCCAAAAATAGTTGCAGGTTTGTTGACATCGTCATCTTCCTTGCTATAGTCCCAAATAGTTAGACCTTCCCTGTTATTTGCGCCCGCTTGATTCATGCGCTTGAACCAATATTTTGTGGTATCATATTCACTAAAGGTACTTGAATCAGTGCTAAAATATCTAAAGTCGGTAGTAGCTTCTAGAGTCTTGCCAATGCAAATAATTGTATCAGAGAATTCTACTTTAGCGCTAAAACCAACAGCAACGGTTACAAAATCTTCTAATGCGCAATAACCTGGGAAATAACTGCTAATGTTTCTATAAATATTATAAGAGCTATTGTGGTCAACCCTGAAAGCATAGACCTTTTTGTATTTATTGTTTATCAAAGCACTATCGGCTGGGTATAAACTACTGTCTTTAAAACTTAAAACAGTAGCTGAACTAATTTTGTAATAATATTTTAAAAGATAGCCATAGCCAGTAGTATCAAAACATCCTTTGCTACCTGTTGTTGGATTGCCAATAACACCAACTCCATTCCAAATAAAATCTAAAACAGTAGAATCTGAAAAGTCATTAATATCGAAGCCCAGTCTGGCCATATCTTTTTTCAATTCATTTAATCCAGCACCTGGCAAAGCAATGGCTTTATATTTATGAACTATTGCTGTAAACAAAGTATCTGTTTGAACCAATTTTAATTTATGCTTATTAATTTTACTTCTTTCAATTACTGTGTAGTTAACTTTCTGATTAGGATACTTGTAATGGTCGCGTACTTTAAAATACGTTTCATCAATACGCTCTAATGTATCTCCTGAACGGTTATCTATAATATACCAACTCGATTGATTGGCTAAGAAATTAGCATCCGGTCTATCGCTGGGAATATATACATAAACAAAAGTATCTTTACATGTATGTTCTACTGATTTGTTGTTGGTCGCAAAAACAATATCAGGCGACAATCTAGGGAAGCTTGCGAAATTCTTGTAGTAAACGGTATCAGCACATTCATCAGGGCTTAATCCATTTCCTACAATTAAAGCCAAATTAATATCTTGAATGTTCTTCTTGCCCAAAATGCTATCATTGTACACCCAATAAAACAAACCATTATTGGGCCCTTCTTTAGCATATCCCTTGTATGGTGGTGTACCGTTTAGAAAAACATTTCTAGCCATATCTCCATAGTACAAATTATTAAGCAAATTCCAATCATCTGGATTTTTTATGTAATCTGGATTAAACTGAACATTAGGAGACAAACAGCCGGGCTTGGTGTCTTCCAAACTAAACTCTAGAACCTTAGCATTGTAACCATAACAATAATGATCATTAATACTTAATCTTTTTGCTGAAGGAGGCAATAAAGCCACTGCTGCACTTGCCTGATTAAAACAATGCATTGGATGCACTGTATCTCTCAAAGAAAGCGTAATCTTAAAGCATCTAGGTACAATTTGATAAAACAATCGCCTGTGTAAAATAGAATTAATGCTATCGTTCGACCTAATATTGGGAAGTTTAACTTTGTGTACCCTTAAATGGTAATTTTTCACCCAATTCAAGGGCAAAGTATCTTTAAATATTTTTATTCCATAAACAAAAAAGCAAGAATCGTTTTGCCCAGTAATAATTCTATGGAAATTGCTGACATTATAAAGTTGAGGCCCATTAACTTGTAAAAAAGCAGAACCATCTTTTTTGTCAATTTGTATTGAACAGCCGCTTGGTATGTAAACCCTTAAATCAGAAAATGGATCATAAACTGCTTTACCTTTTAGGCCTGCATTTATTTTGATAAAATGTTTAACATGTTTGAAAACACTGCTATCTTTGGCTTTGAGTCCTAGAGCATTATCCGCATAATAGAGAACCGAATCGGTAACTGCATACAGTGAATCGGCATACCAAATTTTTTTATTTGAGCAGGTTTTCACAATTGGGTCAAAGTAAGCCAGATTGAAATAAGCCTTGGTGTATAAATAGTTGTAGACTGAATCCCAATCGGTATAGACGTGATAATCTGCACTATCTCTCGAGTATCTGCAGTTCAAACCAACATTCATATTGGCTTTTCTGTCGCTGGTGCAAGGCAAACAATAAGGGTCATCAAAATCCCATATTCGTTCAACATTGACATCATTACGGTCGTAGTTAAACGGTTTTAAAGGCACATTGCGACCAAGTCGTGGATCAAATTTAAACGCATATTTAAACTGGGCAGGCTTTTTATTCAAAAGACTGTCATCGTCTAAAAAATTATGGTCATTGTGGTAATAATCAGAATGATCGGCAACATGCACGGTATCTTTTGCTTGGCATTGATACCTTTCATATGGGTCAATCCAATCAGGTTCAATGACTGACTTAGGACCAATAACTGTAATTGTATCGTAAAGTACATAAGGACCGCAAACATGAGGCACTGTGCAAGTGACGATATGAGGCCCAACGGTTTGGTAGGAATTACTTGCTTGGTAGGCGAAATCAATACCTGGATCAAAATCCCAACGTATTTTAATTTCACTTATATAATCCTTCATTTCGAGTGGAAATAATTTATAGTTGATGGTTTCACCAACACAAATTGAATCGCGGTCTTTGGTAATAAACGGCTTAAAGTTAAAAACTACAATATCTTTCAGATTGAATTCACGCTTACATCCATTTCCAGTATAAATAATTAGTTTGGGTGAAAATATCTTAGTCAATTTATTACCCGAAGTGTAATCGTGGAATACACTATCCCAATTTGTTGAATCTTTACTTCCATCACCAAAATCCCAAATAAATTTGGATACATTAGAACGAGACATTTGGGTTTGATTGGTGAATTTAACTCTAACAGTTCCGTTGCAGTTGCTAGATTTTTCATCAAAAATAGCAGAGATGGGTGGCAGCATTTGCACTTTCATTGTAAATGGCATTTGCTGTTTGTAAATACAACCATTGCAATCTTCTATTTCAACGGTTAGCGTATGGACGGCACCTTGAGGATCGAGGTATGACTTGCAAAAATTGGATGGCAAGGACACTGGTTTATTCTTACTTCCGTACTTGGTTATAAGTTCACCGTCACTAAATAAATACTTTATCGATTTTATACAATAGTCATTATCACCAGATACACTCGAATCAACAAAGCAGAAAATATTATTTTCAAAACATTGAACAGAATCGCTGAGCAATCTGATTTTAATTTTCGGACGGTCTTTTATTACTACTGTAATAGAGCTGCTGCAGGGGTTACCATTAGGCAAAGTACAAGAGTAGGTAATTGTTTTAGTTCCTAAGGTTGCAAACGTAAAAGTTGGATTAGAGTTGGTGTTATTAAAACCCTCATTGTTAAAATTCCAATTATGGTTTGTTGCCCCAGGGGTATTAGAAAGAAATTCTAAAGGATTATTTATACAAGGCAAACCTTTAACACCAATGATACATTGAGCCTGAGTGCTAACACTAAAAGCAAAAAATAATATGGTTAAATATTTACGGATGTTCAAAAATAAGTCAAATTTATAGTAAGACGCTATTTTGAGGTAAAAGGTGGCTTTAAAATGACAAAAAATTAAGCCAACAATCCGTGATGGACCAAATATTCTGCAATTTGCACCGCATTGGTAGCAGCGCCTTTTCTCAAATTATCAGAAACTATCCAACAGTTTAAGGTTTTATCTTGTGATTCGTCGCGTCTAATTCTGCCAACAAATACAGCATCTTTGTTGTGTGCATTTAGTGGCATTGGGTATTCAGCATTGGCTAAATTATTTTGAAGAACAATACCTGGTGAATTTTCTAATAGATTGATCAATTCAGGCAGTTCAAAATCGTTTTCAAATTCAATGTTAACACTTTCACTATGGCCACCCATAACAGGCACACGAACAGCGGTAGCGGTAACTCTAATGCTGTCATCGCCTATAATTTTCTTGGTTTCGTTTACCATTTTCATTTCCTCTTTGGTGTAATCATTTGGCGTGAATACATCAATTTGTGGGATTAAATTCAGGTCGATTGGATATGAATACGCCATTGGCCCTGAAACACCATTGCGTTCATTCATCAATTGGTCTACAGCCTTTTTACCTGTACCGGTCACACTTTGGTAAGTGCTTACCACTACCCTTTTTATTTTATATTTCAAATGAAGTGGTTTTAAAACAACAACCATTTGAATGGTGCTACAATTTGGGTTTGCAATAATTTTATCATCCTTAGTCAATACGTTAGCATTAACTTCAGGAACCACTAATTTTTTACTTGGATCCATTCTCCATGCAGAAGAATTATCAATAACCGTAGTTCCAACTTCTGCAAAAAGTGGCGCCCATTCCAAACTTGTATTTCCACCTGCTGAAAACAAAGCAATATCTGGTTTCATTGAAATTGCTGTTTGCATACCAACTACTGAATATTCTTTGCCTTTGTATTTTACTTTTTGACCAATCGATTTTTCTGAGGCTACTGGAATTAATTCAGTTAATGGAAAATTTCTTTCCTCTAAGATTTCTAACATTTTTGTTCCGACCAAACCAGTGGCACCTACTACAGCGATTTTCATGCTGCAAATTTAGTTATTAATCATTAATAAAATCAAATATAGAACCACATTAATTGAGTTTATAGTTTACTTTGCATTGAATTTAAATTCATTTTAAATAAAGTTGAATAAGCTTAAATCAATATTGAATTACTTTGTTGAGTATAACTTCATCGTTGCTTTTGGAGCATTGGCTTTGTATTTTCAAACATTAATTCTATGCAAGCACAACATAGAGTTTGCCCCATATTCAGGACTTTTATTCTTTGCCAGCTTGTTAGATTACAACCTACACAAATTACTAAAAAACAAATTTCACGCAGGAAACAAACTTGAGAAAGAGCCATTCTATTTGAACTTAAAAGTCATTATACTTTTTTCTATAATTGGACTTTCAATTTGCTTGCTTAACATTTCAAGTGAATTGTATATTAAACTATTTCTTATAGGAACTATTACTTTGTTGTATTCACTACCGTTTGTAATTAAACACAAAAACATAAATGCAATAAAGAAAATACCATTTTTAAAGACCTTCATGGTAGCTTTTGTTTGGACCTATTTAACACTAAACATTCCTATTGAAATAGGTAATGTAAATATAGATAAAGTTGAATTAATCGCATTGTTTATTGCACGCTTTTCATTCATTGCAGCCATAACGCTTCCGTTTGATATCAGAGATAAAGAGGTTGACAAAGAAGATGGCATAGTGACCTTGGCACATATATATACTGTAAAGCAAATTCAGAGAATAGTTATTTGTTTGTTGTTGGCGATGAATTTTTTCACAGTTTATTATTTAACTGTAACAGGAGCTATAGTGATTGAGTTAGCTTTTTTAATTTCAAGCATTTTGTTGCTGTATTTAATCTACTCGAAAAGTATGATCAAACACCATTATTATTACAAGATATTGTTAGATGGTTTGTTAATTATTCAATGTTTATTGGTTTATATATTTTCGATCATTTAGATTATCGAACAATTAAACCAATAAATCGTGCAAGAAACACGGAACCAATAATCATTAATAGCAAACCAAAATATTTATTGATGGTAAAGAAAATTCTAGCGTTTAATTTTTTGCCGATTAAGTGAGAGAGAAATACTTTCAAAACATCCATTAAAAAAAGCACAACAAGAATTGTTATTAAATTAACACTTAATAGTATTTTATAGTTAGCTTCTTCGGCATATTTTAAACTAATAGAGCCCATAACATTAAACCAAAGAATGAAAGTAAAAGGATTAACAAGATTTAGCCAAAAACCTTTTAATATGCTTTTACTTGAAGGAACCCTAGCCGAATAAGATTGTAAGAAAGCTTTGTATTGGTGGCGGAAATATTTTACCCCCATTAAAAAAAGGACTACAGCACCACAAAGGCTATACATTTTTTGAAATGCTGGGTTTTGCATAAAATCAGCAACCCCTAAAATACATAATATGGCGACCAATAAATCGCTTAAAAAAACACCGGATGCCAACATCACACCTTTTTTGAAACCATCTTGAATACTGGTGTGAATGAGTTTAAAAAAAGCGGGGCCAAACAATAAAATACTGATAACAAAACCTTGCCAAATACCATTTAAAATTGGGAATAAATACATTCTATGATTTGATTAACAGTTGATCAATATTTAATTTAAGCATTTCGGTTACACCTTTGGTATAACCATATATAATTTTCACAAGAACTCCATTTTTAATAATTAATAAGCGCGGAAATCCAGTGACGCCAAAATTATATAAAGTTTGTTTATTTGTCTCTATTATTGGATATAAAATTTGATGATCTGTGACATATTTATTGATGTTAGCCCAATCGGTTTCAAAGGCATTTATTCCGAATAAATATACCCCTTTGTTTTTATAGCTTGAATACAACGCGTTTAATTCAGGAGCTGCAGCAACACAAGGAGCACAGGTGGTATAGAAAAAATCGAGAAGAACGATAGAATCCTTAATGTCTTGGAATTTAAAATTAGCCTTTCTAAACAAAGTGGCCATAATTTGGGTTAAGGTATCTCCTGGTTTAATTTTCTGATACAAATCTTTTCTTGAATTTTTTATTGAATCACCGTCTGGGAAGGTTTTTATAACTGCAATAAATGAATCAGCTGTTTTTAAAATTGGTTTGTATGAATTTTTATCCAGAAGAGTGTAATCAACCAATTTGTATAAACTGTATTGGTTATTGGTTTTGCCAATGGTAAATTGTTCTTCAGAAACAGGAAGATAAGTTTGTTTATCAATACAAATGATGGTTTTTTCAATGCAAACGAAACGCTTTTTTGCATCTTTAACACTATCTGTTTTTTCTAAATAAATAAACTTTGCATCTTTGTTCTTTTCAGTAAAACTGGCCAAATCGCTTCTGCTATACAATAAAGGTTTATAAATACTTGCACTTAAGTTTTTAATCAACAAAGGTTCATTATCGGCAAGCAATGTTTTATATGAAATATTGTTGCTAAAATTCACTCTATACATACCTTTAGTATTCGAAGCTATAATGCTTCTAGCGGCATTTGATTTAAGATAATTAACTTGTTGATAACCGATATAATATTCTAAATCGGTTCTGTATATTGTAGAAATATAGACTTCAGATAAAGTATCTTTTTCTAAAGGGTATTTAAATTTACGCTCATATTTTATCTGATATTGTTCGAATGAAGCATTAGCATTAAGAATGCGCTTCATTAGATCTTTAGGTATATCAGCGAAAACAGATGTAGAAAAAACAAAACAAAAAATCAAAAACAAGTAATTGGTTCTCATATAGTAGTTCAACAAAAATAAATCTATTTGAGCGCTATACAAATAGTATTATCCAACAAAGGACAAGTTGATTATGCAATTAAATAGACACAATGAATATAAACTACCTATAAGTATCTAAAATTTTTAATTTAAATTTGCCCATTATGTACGAAAACATTTTAAGCAACAATGAAAATGGTATTTGCACGATTACCATTAATAGAGAAAGCAAATTAAATGCACTTAATATTCAAACCCTTCAAGAAATAAAACAAGCAGTAATAGAAGCTAATTCAGATAAAGAAGTTCATGGCATCATTTTAACTGGAGCAGGACAAAAAGCTTTTGCAGCAGGTGCAGATATTTCTGAGTTTGTAAATTTTACACCCAAGCAAGGCAATCAAATGTCGGCTGATGGACATGAAGTAATGAACACAATTGAAAATTCCGGAAAGCCAGTTATTGCAGCTGTTAATGGTTTTGCATTAGGTGGAGGATGTGAATTGGCAATGGCTTGTCACATGCGTTTGGCTTCTGAAAATGCAAAGTTTGGTCAACCAGAAGTTAACCTTGGCTTGCCTCCAGGATATGCTGGCACACAAAGATTAATTCAATTAATCGGGAAAGGCAAAGCCACTCAGTTGTTATTAACTGCAGATGTAATAGGCGCAAACGAAGCTATGGAATATGGCTTGGTAAATGAAGTACTTCCAATAGAAGACTTGTTGCCAAGATGTATGGAAATATTAACTAAGATTTCAAGTAAATCTCCAATTGCAGTTGCTAAAGTAATTAAATGCATCAATGCATATTTCACTGAAGGTAAAGATGGATTTTTAACTGAGATTGAAGAATTTGGGCATGCTTTTAGCACTAAAGATTTTAAAGAAGGAACCGATGCTTTCTTAAATAAAAGAAAAGCAAACTTTGAAAGATAGTTCAGAACAATTTCCTATTTTGATAAAAATCTTTAAGATATCTATTCTCGCAATTTGTTTATTGTTTAATGACAAATTGAATGCTCAAGTGCCTGAATTTTGGTATGAATACCAACTCAAGCAAATGAGTTTGGACGAGAAGATTGGACAATTGTTTATGGTAGCAGCCTATAGCAATAAGGATGCTCAACATACAGCAGATTTGGAAAATCAGGTATTAAATTACCATGTTGGTGGTTTGGTGTTTTTTCAAAATGACCCATTAAAACAAGCATATCTAAGCAATTATTTACAATCCATTTCAAAAGTACCAATGATGATTGGTATAGATGCAGAATGGGGCTTAGCAATGCGTTTACAGCACACTCAAAAGTTTCCTTATGCTATCACTTTAGGTGCTTTGCAAAAAGACAGTTTAACTTTCGAAATTGGTGCAGCAATAGGACGCGATTTAAAGCGATTAGGCATACACATGAACTTTGCACCTGATGTAGATATCAATGTTAATCCTAAAAACCCGATAATTGGCTTTAGGGCATTTGGTGACGACAAAAGAAGAATCTCATTTACTGCCGATGCATTTAGCAAAGGGATGTTGAGTGAAGATGTTCTTTCATGCGCCAAACATTTTCCTGGCCATGGTGATGTACATACCGATTCACATTTGGATATGCCAGAGGTAGACAAATCTTACCAACAATTAGACAGCACTGAATTTTATCCATTTAAATATTTAATCGGGCAAGGCGTTCCATCTATCATGGTGGCACATATATTCTTTCCTCAGTTGGACTCAAGACCAAATAGACCAGCATCTCTATCAAAATACATTATTGATACTGTACTCCGTCAGAAAATGAAGTTTGATGGATTGGTGATTACAGATGCCTTGAACATGAAAGGCGTTTCAAAGTATTATGAACCAGGTTTTTTAGAACTTGAAGCATTTTTAGCTGGTAATGATATTTTAATGTTCAGTGAAAATGTGCCTAAAGCATTTGAACTTATTAAAGATGCTATTTTAAAAGGATTGGTTAGCGAGGCCGAATTAGACAAACGTGTTACAAGAATTTTAAAATGGAAGAAAGTTGCGGGATTAGACCAGTATAAACCAATAGAAACTGCCCATTTATTGCAGGATTTGAACAGCAATAAAAATGAAATCTTGCTTCAAGATGTTGCAAATTCAGCAGTTGAGATTGTTAGAGATCCTCAAAAAACCATAAGTCAATTAGAGAATGACAAAACTGTTTTCGTTACCATTGGCGATTTGTTAGAATCATCTTGGAAAACAGAATTGAGTGCCAATGGTTTCAATCATTTCATTTCTATGGATAAAGATGCCAATGCTGAAAAGCAGGGTGGTTTGTTGAATAAATTAGGCCCATATACTACGGTGGTATTAAGTTTACACCAACCTAAATTTTGGAAACAAGAAAAAGCAGGATATACGGATAATGACTTTGCTTTGATAAATTTATTGGCAAAGAAAAAGAAACTTATAGTTGTTGGTTTTTGTAATCCTTATGTATTGCAATACTTACCTGAAAATGCTGCAGTTGTTGCAGCTTATGAAGACTTAAAATATTACCATAAAGCTGCAGTTAATTTACTTGTAGGAAAGATTTCTCAAAAAGGGAAATTGCCCATTAAAATAAGAACTTATTCAAAAAATGAATCCAGCTTAAACATTAACAACACCAATAAACTAAATGAAATTGATGGTATAGTCCAACAGTTGATTCAAAAGAAAGCAGCACCTGGTTGCAGAGTTTTGGTCTTAAAAGATGGCAAAGAAGTCTTTAACCGTTCATATGGTTATCTAAATTACGACAAATTAAAAAAAGTAAACGACAGTAGCATTTATGATATCGCTTCAGTAACAAAAATTGCCGCCACTACCCTAGCGGTGATGAAGCTATATGAAAATGGAAAAATTGATTTACAGAAAAACTTAGGATATTATTTACCTCAATCAATAGGCACCAATAAAGAGAATTTAATCATTTCAGATATTCTCCAACATAGAGCTGGTTTGACAGCATGGATTCCTTTTTACAAAGAAACTTTGCCCTTTATTGATAGTGTATACTGTGCAAAAGAAGACAGCGCTTTTTGCATAAAGGTGGCAGACAAACTGTATATGTTAAAAGCAAATAAGGATACCATTTACAAGCGTGTATTTGATTCACCTTTAGAGCCAAAAGTTTACCGTTACAGCGACTTAAGTATGATTTTAATGCAATTGGTTGTAGAGAAAGTATCAGGCAAAGGTTTGGACCAATTTGTAGAAGAAGAGTTTTACAGACCAATGGGATTAAGGTACATAACCTATAATCCATGGAAAAAACAGAAGACAGACAATATAGCACCAACACAATTGGACCGTCTATTTAGACAACAAGAACTTTGCGGCTATGTTCACGATCCTGGAGCTGCTATGTTAGGCGGCGTAAGCGGACATGCAGGCATATTTTCAACGGCAGGCGATTTGGCTGCATTGATGCAGATGTTGGTTCAAGGTGGCACATACAATGGTAGAGAATACTTAAAATTAAGCACCATAAAGAAGTTCACTACCTATCAAAATTTAGATTCTAGAAGAGGTTTGGGTTTTGACAAACCAGATTTTTCTGGCAAAACCAGTCCAGCCAGTACCTTAGGCAGTCATCAAATGTTTGGACACACTGGTTTTACTGGAACATGCACATGGGCTGACCCAAAATCAGGTTTGGTGTATGTGTTCTTAAGCAACAGAATTTGTCCAATAGAAGAAAACAAAGAACTAATAACAGGTAATTACAGGACAAGAATCCAAGATGTCATTTATCTTTGGTTGTCTGAGAATTACTAGCTTTCAGAGTCAAGCTCAAACATTTTAGCTTTACTTTGGTTTAAAAGTTAGTTATATGTCAATTCAACTCGAACATTTGAACAGAAACGGTTTACTTGAAATGGATTCAAGGAAGCGAGCCAATTTAATAAACTCTTTAACAGGCTTTAAAAGCATTGGTTTAATTGGCACAAAAAACAAAGTTGGAAATGACAACTTAGCCATATTTAATTCCTTTGTTCATTTGGGTGCCAATCCTGCCCTATTGGGATTTATTTCTCGACCAGAAGCCCATCTTCGTCATACCGTTACGAATATAATCGAAACAAAATACTACACGGTTAACCATATACATGAAGGTATTTACAAACAGGCACATCAGACCTCAGCCAGGTATGCTGCAGAAGTTTCCGAATTCGAAGCTTGTGGTTTAAGTGCTGAAATTAAAGATGGGTTTTATGCCCCATTTGTATTGGAAAGTAGGATTCAAATTGCTCTGGAATTGAAGGAAATAATTGATATCAAAATCAACAACACAAGTATAGTCATTGGGGAAATATTGGGAATATATTATCCGAACGAAGATTTGTGTGAAGATGGATATTTAGATATTGAGAAAGCAGGAAGTTTGGCAGGCAGTGGATTGGATGGCTATCATAAAACAACTAGCTTGGAGCGTTTAAGTTACGCCAAACCAAAACAATAGAAATAAAGAGGACAAATTCTTCATTGAGATGATTGATTAAACAATCATAATTTCAGAAAAATAAACTCTTTCTGATATTATAAACATCTACATTTGCTTGACCATACATTTAAATTTTATTAAATGTATTACTAAAACATGAATGAAGAAAAAACCGATTTAAACAGTAATTTCCTAGAAGCGCTTAGCAGCAATATCCCAGGAGTTATAATTTACCAATATACTATGTTTGTTTCTGGAATTGGGAAGTTTACCTATTTAAGCAAAAACATAGAGGAATATTCGGGATGTAGTTTGAACGAATTATACAATGACCAAGAAATTCTAAGAGGATTAATTGACCCTGATGATATTGAACGTTTTCGCAAAGCCGAATACGAATCCTATCAAAACTTAAGCATATTCGATATTGAAGTTAGAGGAAAAAACGGCAATGGAGAGTCTCAATATTTACATTTCAATTCTATCCCAAAGAAACAAGAAAATGGAGATATAATTTGGAATGGAATTTTAACCGATATAACAGAGAAGGTTGAGATAAACCATAAGTTAACTCGAGGAATATCTGAATTGAAGTTAATTAACCAAGTAAGTGAATTAATTTACAACATTCATGATGAATTGAATTTGACACAAGAAGTCTGTAAATATTTGGTGGAATTTGGAAATTATAAATTGGTTTGGATAGGTGTAAAACCAGAATTTGATGCAAAAGATCAAAATTTAAAAATTGCTGCAGAATATGGAAAAACTGGCTATACCAAAGACATTAAAATAAATTTAGCAGACAAAATTCAAGGCAACGGTCCTACAGCTAATGTTCTCAATACAGGACTTACTACAATAGCAAATAATTTTAAACTAATAGAAAACTTCGCGTTTTGGCAGGACAAAGCAGATGAATACGGATTAAAAGGTTGTGTATCGATTGCTTTAAATTACCATAAACATGTAACAGGAAATATCAACATATATTCAGACAGTGTCGATTCATTTGATGAACAAGAGGTAAAAGTATTAGAGACCATTGCGAAGAATTTGTCTACGGCGGTTAAAAACATACGCATCAAGATTAAGAAAGAACAAAACAGCAAATTATTGAGCATGCGTATTAAAGAGCTGGATGTTTTACATCAAGTAAACAAATTGCTTTTAAACGATAACCACGATAAGGATACTTTATTAAATAGTATAGTCAACTTAATTCCGTATGCATTCCAGTTTGATGTTGATTGTGAAGCTCGAATTAAATGTGGTTCAGACTTGTATCAATCAATTGGATTTAATGCAAGTTTAAATAAAATAAGGTCCGAAATTAATTGTAAGGAATATGCTGATTCATTCATAGAAGTGGTTTATCCACCGCAAAATGAATCCTCTCAGAATTATTTGTTTTTAGAAGAAGAAATATTCTTGCTTAATACTATAGCTGAAATGTTGGAAACGTATTTTAAGAAAGAAGATGCTTATAAACTTTTAACAAAATCTGAGGCCAATATGAATTCTATTTTTGAGAATACAGAAATAGGCTATTTTTTGATGGATGTGAATTTCATAATCCAGTCTTACAATAAAATCATGTTAAAGGAATACAATATTTTAACAGGATTTCAAATTCAGACAGGCCTAAGTTTCCTTGAATTATTACATCCTGACAAAAAAGTAAATTTCAATTGGGTATTTGAAAAAATCACAAATGAAAAGAAATCATTTGCTTATGAAACGACCTATTTAAATGAAACAAAATTAGACTACTTTGAAATTACGGCTATTCCAGTATTAAATAAAAATGAAATAATTGGTTATTGTATTGCAGCTCAAAATATTAGCAAACGAAAAGAAATGGAAAACACCTTGTTAAATACCAACTCCGTTTTGTTAAGAAGGAACAAAGATTTAGAGCAATTTGCCTTTATAGTTTCCCATAATTTAAGGGCACCAGTCGCTAATATTGTTGCTTTAAATTCCTTGTTAAAAGAGTCAAATGACCCAATTGAAAAAGAAGAAATTTTAGAAAAAATTGATATATCAACTGAGCGATTAGAAACGGTTATAGTTGACTTAAATGAAATATTAAAAGTCAAAAAAGATGTATCTGAGTTGAATGAGTTTGTTGAATTCAAAGACTTGTTAGGCGATGTTAAAAACATTTTAAGTAAACAAATAGAGAGCAGTAAAATTCAAATCAGTGATGATTTTTCAAAATGTGGAAATATTGGGTCGATTAGAACTTATTTGAACAGTGTTTTTTACAACTTGATTAGCAATAGTATAAAATATGCAAAAGCAGGTCAAGTTGCAAGATTGGACATTTGGTCTGAGATTAAAAGCGAACAAGTTATACTTCATTTTAAAGACAACGGAATTGGAATTGATATGGACAAATATGGTTCTCAGTTGTTTGGTCTATATAAGCGGTTTAACAATAATTCTGAAGGCAATGGGATTGGATTGTATATGGTTAAAGCACAATTAGAAAGCATGGGTGGAGAAATTAATGCAGTGAGCAAACCTAATGAAGGCACTGAATTTATTATCACTTTACCATTGGTTCAGCATCAAAACAAGACTTAATTATCAGTAAGTTATACAACTTTAAGATTTAAAATGTAAGGGGTTCAAATCTAAATATTGCCACCTTTGAAGGGTGAATATTACATCTGAAAATTATTTAAAAAAGGAATGTAAAATCACTCCTTTACATTTTTTTAAAAAAATTAGACAAACAAAGTCGAGTCAAATTCTATTTTCTAAATAGAATTTGACAACCAATTGATTTAGTTTGTCGGATTGCCACTGACTTATTCAACAGCAATGAATCTACCGCATCAGCAACAAAGTGTTTGCTGACCTTTTCAGGATTGTTGCCATTATCATCTATTGCCCCATCGTATTTAACAACCCATTTATTATTTTCTTTCCAAACCACATAAGCATGAGGTGTTTTTTGTGCAGAAAAATTCTTAGCTACTGTTTGCTCTCCATCAAATAGGTAGGGGAAATTAAACTTTTCCTTTTTTGCTTTTTTTACCATTTTTGAATAAGTGTCTTCGATATATAGTATTGTATCCGTTGAACTTATTGCGAGCAATGGGACACCCAATGGCTTGTACTTTAAATTCAATTGGTTAAAGCGCTCAGGATATAGTTTTGCGAATGGACAATGGTTGCAAGTAAATACAATAATAAAACCCCTAGCCTCTTTATAATTGCTTAGTGAAACCATTTTTCCATCAATGTTTTTGAGTGTAAAATCATTGATGGATTGAGGCGTCTCATTGATAAAACCGAAGACTAAAGTGGTTATAAGCAATAATGAAAAACGTGATGATAATTTTAACATATCACATTATTTAACAATGCTTATGTTACGGGTATATACCTTTGAAGTGGTATTAATTTTCACTATATATTGACCCGCATACAATGTTTGGGTATCGAAATACGCGATGGTACTGCCTTGTAATAAAACACAAGACTGAACCAATTTGCCAGTAAAATCGTACAATTCAACATTGATGTTCTCGCGGTTGATTTCATTGCATTGAACTGCCAATAAATCGCTCGTAGGGTTCGGGTAAATGCTAATATTCATCTCTTGAATGAAAGATTCAACACCGGTATTATTGGACTTATAAATTGTGACTGGCTCACTAATCGCAGTAACTTTTACAGCATTTTTAACCCCATAGAAAGTTGGACCAACAGCATAGGGATATGCAGAATTCCAATTAGCGTCAACAGTTGCAAAATAACAATATATACCATTCGGGTATTCAGGGGTAACGCAAAAACGGCCATTGTGAACATCAAGTATATCATCACCCGTTCCTGCCACAAATTCATAATCTTCTCTAAAGTAACCAAGTGGATATGTGCTTGAAACAACAGGACCTGCAGTTACATTACTTCCGTTAGAATAAGTAGTTCTTGTTGTGATATTTCTGTATTTGTAAGCAGATTTCATGCGAACAATTCCACCTGTTCCATCCGCATTTTTATATGCATAAGCGCCGTAGATTGGAAATCCATCGTAAGAAAAACCAATAAGTGGCGAATGTTTTGTTGAATCTATAACATATAATCCATCAGCATTGTATAAGTTACAAATGGTTGAAACCACATTCTGATCAAGATTAAAAGCACTAGGATTTTGATGGTGGTGGTAATTGCCCATTGCAGGATGGCCTTTCGCGCAATCGAAACCCTTTCTTTCAGCCACAACCGCATCACGGTTCCAAACATTATCGCCCATTCCTCCCAAAGGACCACCTTTTAAAGCGTTGTTTGCATTGCTCCAAGAAACACCGTCTCGGTAGTCAAACAAAGCAACACCATTTATAAACAATCCAATATTTCCACCTGTAGTATTCGTTAATGTGCCTGTATTTTTTGCAGGGTTTAAACTCAATTTAAAAATGGCTTTTTGAGCAGTGGTGATTGAAGGATTGCCATCTAAAAATGGACCTGTAATATAAGAAGGCACACCGTTGGTTCTGATGTAAACCCAATTACTCGAATATGAAACCGACATAACATTGGCGGTATCGGCATCGTTAATTGGAGTAGAATTTCCATTTACATAATGTCTACCAAGAATTCCAGTGGTATTCTGCAACCATGAGGTAATTATCGGATTGGTTTGTGCATTTGCAAGTGTTGTAAAAACAAGTGCGATTAAAAGGCTAGAGATTTTCATTAATTATTTTAAATATGGGTTTGAAAGAAAATGATTTTATTTTGGGATGAGATATGTTATTACTCCTTAACGAAATTTTGAATGCTTACTTTTTTTGAATCTCCATCTGTAAGTATAACTGAATAAACACCTGGAATTAATTGTGAAATATCAATGCCCTTATTTAATTCTGGGGCAGGCAACATCATAATTGTTCTACCTAAGGCATCAACTATTCTCACATAATAAACATTTTGATTGCTGTTATTAAACTTGAAATAAAGTGTTTGGTTTGCTGGATTTGGAAACAATGAAAATGATGTAAGATTCTCATTGGTGTTAATTTTATTTGATGGATCAGTTACTACAAACTGTCCCATCATTCCTTCATCTTCATGCAACGAAATGTGACAGTGGTACATAAATGGATGAAGGGCGTCTGCATAATCATCAAATTTTGCAATAAATTTAATTACGTAAGGCGTACCTCCACCACCTGGTCCTCCTCCACTTGCGCCAGGCACAAAAACCACATCTTTCCAGCCAGCTTGAGCTGCTGATGGTGCGGCTCCATTTACACTGATAATATTAAATTCAACGTCATGGATATGGAATGGGTGCCCAAAAGCAGTGGAATTTGTGATCTGCCAAATTTCTGTATTGTTTAATGGCACTTGGTAATCAATATAGTTTAGTTTAAATAATCTGTGGTTAATTATAAAGGTATTTGGGCCCAAAGTTCCTGGAACACCCGCACTATCTGTCATTGTTAGAGCTCTTGTTATTTGAGCATCTGCTGATTTCAAAAGTATATTATTGGTTAAAACAGTAGGAATACTAGTAATTGCATTGTTGGTCGCCGATTTAAAATTCAAATGCAGCATGACAAAGTCTTTCTTTCCCAAAGCATTTGCAAAAGGACCATTTGGGAAATTCTCGCCACCCGGAATTGCATTTCCGAGGGTTGAATTAAATGCTTTAATGTCGATTGATGTTGATTGACCTTTGAAGTCTACCAATATTTCAATTCTTTCACCTGCATGCAATAAGTAACGGGTTAGAGGAACTGGAGCATTTAACAAGCCTCCATCAGAACCAATAACATAAAAAGTTCTATTGTCGCTAAAACCAATGTTAAATGAACGCTCAATAGCGGCATTTAACAAACGAAAGCGTACGACCTGAGTTGGCACTGTATATTGTGCTCTAAGAGTCATGTTTACCAAACAACTGTCGCCATAAGGCACCAAATCAAATTGATTGGAAGAATTAATATCTCTGTCGGTCAAAACCATTGGAATATCATCTAGTCCATAAGTCCTTGGTAAACTCAAAGACGATTCAATGCTATCTCTTACGATAATCAATCCACCAATACCCTTGCTTATATGCTCCATGGTCATTTCGTGTAAATGTGGGTGGTACCAATACGTTGACGCATTATTTGCAACTTTCCAATATGGTTGCCAAAGAGCTCCTGGAGGAATAACTTGATGAGGACCGCCATCCATCACCGCAGGTAAATGCATGCCATGCCAATGTATGGTTGTTGAATCATTTAAATTATTCTTCACATTTAAATGCACCACCTCTCCTTTTTTAAAGAACAAAGTAGGTCCCCAAAACTTCCCATTAATCCCACCTGTTATTGTTTGATTCCCTGTATTACATATTTGGGCAAAAGTATCTTTGATGGTCAAGTTAAAATTTGTCCCAGTCAAAGTATCAGGAATCCATAATTGGTTGTATTGGGCATTTGACAACTTCCATGCAATCAATGCTATTAAGGTGAAAAGTGATTTTATTTTCATTTATTCTTTTATTATTTTGTGGTAAACACCATCATTCAATACTATAAAGTAGATACCTGGAGCTAATGAAGATGTTGAAATATCAATAGTTTCAATGTTGCGCGTGTTTTGTTCTAAAACTAAAGCACCAAAGATGTCTATTAGTTTGATATTGTCACTGTTAAAATTGGCAATAGTGAATGAATTGTTAAACGGATTTGGGTAAATTGAAACCTGAACATTATTGTTAATTGTGTTTTGTTCTACCGCACTGCTGTTGCTAATAAAACCAATATCGTCAATCAATAATGTAGAACCCAAAATTAAATTTTCTCTAGGACTAAGACTGCTAATTATCTGTATGGTTGCAGTATCGGGTTGTGAATTTAAAAAATAAGGTAATGCAATTGCGACTCTGGTATATTTCATAGTCGCTCCACCTATAAAAACCAGGTCCGAAATCATGTCCTTAACCCCTGAATTCCATTTGGTCAAATTAAGGCGTACAACAAACGAATCATTATTTTGTGCTTGGTATTTGTACCAAAAAACCAGACTATCCGGTCTAGCCCCAAAAGAGTAACCGTTTGTTCCTTGATTGCCTGGTCCCATACCTTGTTGACCAGTTGTTGCCATTCCAGGTATTGTATCAATTGCTTGGGTTTGAGGGTTGGTAAAAATCCCGGTTTTAAGTTGTAAGGAATAAGTGCCAGTGTGCGCATCGGTTGATTTTGAAGCAGCAGGACTAACATTCCAATTGTTTGGGGTTTCAAAAGGTCCATTTTGCGACCAAGTTTCGAAGCTAGAATTGGGAACTGTTTGACCATTTATATTGCATAGAGATACAGTAACAATGGCTATACTTAAATATATTTTTCTCATGTTTTATTGGTTAGACGATTAAATTTCTTGAATCCTTTGCAAGAAATTTATTATTTTTTAGGGTAAGCGTGTTGGGGGTTAAAAAGAAACTTTTTGTCAGTTAAAGTTCTTAAAAATGCAATAATATCAACCTTCTCATTGCTGCTTAAATTTAAATTTCTTTGTAGTTCAGTAGAGATTTTTTTATTTTTTAAATCTATTGAATTGTAATGGTTCATTACTTGGGCTAATGTTTTAAATCGCCCATCGTGCATATACGGATAAGAAAATTCAACATTTCGCAAAGTAGGCACTTTGAATTTGAATGAATCATTTGGCAACAAGCTAATACTGTAGCGTCCAAAGTCATTCAAACTCGTATCCAAAGAAAGTCCGTTATTTTTAAATGAAAAGTCAGAGAACAATGGCTCTTTATGGCAAAAATTACAATGCAGTTTAAACAAGCGGTAACCATTTTGTTCTTGTGTATTAAATTGGATTTTACCAAGCAACATGCTGTCGTATTTAGAATTTGAGCTGATTAAACTTAATAAAAATTGAGAGATAGATTTAAGTGTTCTTTCAGTGTTTATTTGGGAGTCACCGTAGGCTTGATAAAAAAGCTGTTTGTAGATTTGATTTCTATTCAACTTTAGCAAGACATTTGACATGGTCTCCCCCATTTCATCAGGATGAGAAATTGGAGCAAGGGCTTGAACATCCAGATGGTTGATGGCCCCATCCCACATAAAGGATTTATGCCAAGCCAAGTTAAACAATACAGGCGCATTGCGTTTACCAATTTTGTCATTTATACCATGGCTTAGATTGTGGTCAACGTGCGCAAAAGCATTATAAGGATTGTGACAAGAAGCACATGAAATTGTATTATCTAAAGAAAGTATGGGGTCATAAAATAGAGTACGACCCAATTCAATTTTCAAATCATTGCTTTGATTCTGTTCAAATTGATAAACTGGTTTTGGGAAATATTTTGGAAAACTTGACTCATGTTTATCAATAGAAATGAGAGCCAAGAAAACAACCGAGAGTAATAAAAGAAGTATTTTATTTTTCATCAATTACTGTTTTAAAACATGATGCCAGGGCTTTGGAGATTTTTATGGCATTAGGACCAGGCGACATTACATGGTTAAGATTCTGAATAGAAATCAATTTGAAAAAAAGTGCTAGGTCAATTTCAATATGAAATGCCTTGTTGGGTATAAGTTCAAGATTGATTGTATTGAGGGCATTGTATGGATAGGCATATCCTCCAGCGTGAAATTGAAATTCGTGGTTTCTTGCTAAACAATGTGGAGAGGTGCCTTCAATTTTAAAATTGATGTAGCCGCTTTGCCAAGTCCAGTACATACCGTTGCTCGGATCTAATTGACCTCCCAAAGCCCCAGATGTATTGATTACGCTATCAAGTCCCAGATTAAATTCAAGTAAATTTGCATTAGCGAATGGACTTAAATACAGTGTTGCAGTATCAGAACTGGTAAAATCCAATAAATGATAATTACTTGGACTTAAGTCTTTCTTTTTGTTTGAATCAGATATGACAATATTAGAAAGGTAACATTTAAAACCATCAATATTTATTGAATCAGCTTGATGTGGACGAATAAGAACAACTTTAACACCTGCAAGCGGTGTAGCAAAGGAATAACTAATTATGAAAATACTTATAAAAGAAATAAATCTAAACAATACATTCATTTTATCTTCTAGGCTTTTTTCTAGGAGAAAACAGGTCAGACATTTCCAACAACAAAGCATCAAACGCTTTAATTTGTTCAGGTTTACATAAACTTTGAATATCTTTAAAATGTTTGCAATGGGTATCTTCAATACAAACTTGAATTGCTGCTATTTGATTCATTAAAGAATCCTTCATCGATTGATTAATGGTGTTCAAACCAGCATATAAAGTACTTTTTAGCGCATGAATTTCTTTTTCATTTTTCCTAATTTCTGATCTATGAGCTTCTATTAACGCATTATAATCTTCAATTTGTTTATCATCAAAATTTAATTTTTCAATAATATAATCTTTAGGACCATCACCCCTGCCAGGTTTATTTTTCAAAATAAAACCCACTAAAATGAGATTAGACAAAAGCAATATTATTGCTGCAACAGTTAGTAATTTTACTTTGTTCATTTGTATAGATCGTTATTAGAATTCAACTGGGTGAATAAGTTCATTTTGTTTGTCGTATTTTCTTTGAAAACAATAAGGCTAATGTTTAGACAAAGAAATAAAGCAATTGATGCGGCAATAGCGTATGACATACCAATTGAAAAATTCTCTGTTTTTTGACTACCAATTCTTGATTGTATTTTTTCAAACAAATGGTTTGGCGCTTCCACTTTCTCAATTTGGCTTAAACGATCTATTGGATGATACGGTTTCATTTTATAATTATTTAGACGATGTTATTTTATTAATCCTTTGGGTTGGGGTAATTTTTTTCAATATTTTTTTTGGCTCTTTGAAACAAAGACTCAACTGCTTTAACTGTGAGATTTAAAATTTCAGCTATTTCTTTCTGAGATTTATTCTCGATTTTCGATAAAATGAGTACAGTCTTTTGATTATCGGGCAATTGATTAATGGTTTCGAACAATTTCTTGAAGGCTTCTTTTTCCTCCATAATAATTCCAGGATGTTTAAAATCAGATTCTTGATGTTTTATTTCAGAGCTATTATCAAAGAACAAAGAAGTTAAGTTGCTAAATCTTTTTTGACGTTTTTTGGCTTTTAAAAAATCCAATGATTTATTAATGGTAATACGGTAAATCCAAGTTTTAATATTTGCTTGGGCTTTGAAACTGGACATTGATTGGTGCACGGTTAAAAAGACATCTTGGGTAATTTCTTCCGCATCTTCAGAATTTTGAACATAGTTTAGCGCAAGATTATAAACCAAGTTTTTATGCGTTTGATATAGTTGCTCAAGATTCAGAATCAAAAATATTTAAGTTGCAATTTTAAACGAAAACAACTGAATTAATTTAAAATTTTAAATCTATCGTAATTAAATTCTAAAACTTAACTTTGTTTAATGAAATACTTGAACATGAATAAAAAAAATATACTCATTCTTTTTTTGATTACTTTTTTGTTTGTTTTTGTTTTTCATGTTTTGGTATTGTTTCGTGTAATTCCATTTTCTATCGTTTGGGGTGGAAAAATAAAAACGATTGAAAACATGCAAAAAATGGAAGCTATTTCACTATCTGTTAACGCATTAATTCTTGTTTTTGTGTTATCTGAGCTTGGGGTGATTAGAAAAAAATGTCCAAGTAATTTGGCTAAATTTATCTACTTAGTACTTTTAAATCTTTTCATATTTAATACTATAGGTAATTTATTTTCAGAAAGTAATTTAGAGAAAATTATATTCACACCAATAACCTTGGCATTATCTGTAATGTCTTTTATTTTGTTGTTTCGGAAAGAAAGTCAGAATAAAACATCTTAATAATATTGATATTTTCTATATTAAAGCGGCAAATGATTCCGTAAATTGCGGGATATTATTGAGTTAATATATTCAAACGATTTTATAAAATGTTTAAAAAAATTAAAAGTGATTTACCCGCTGGTTTGGTTGTGTTTCTTGTTGCATTACCACTGTGTTTGGGTGTAGCATTAGCAAGTGGTGCACCTCTCCTTTCAGGGATAATTTCGGGGATAATTGGAGGGATAGTGGTTGGTTTTTTAAGTCAATCTCATACAAGTGTAAGTGGACCTGCGGCAGGATTATCTGCGATAGTGTTAAGTTCTATATTAAAACTAGGCAGTTTCGAAACTTTTTTGCTCGCTGTTGTTTTGGCTGGTGCCTTTCAAATTATTTTAGGTCTCTTTAAAGGAGGTTTTATTGCCAATTACATACCTTCAAATGTAATTAAAGGACTTTTGGCTGCTATTGGCGTCATTCTTATTTTGAAACAAATTCCACATGCTGTAGGATATGACAAAGACCCGGAGGATGATTTTTCATTTTCTCAATCTGACGGAGAAAATACTTTTTCAGAACTGCTTCAAATTTTCAATTATTTTTCTTGGGGAGCTATAATTGTCTCTATAATATCATTAATTGCTTTGGTATATTGGGACAAGACCAGATTAAAAAACATACAGCTATTACCTGCCTCATTATTTGTTGTCTTTTTAGGCATATTTCTCAATCAGATTTTCAAACTTTATATACCTGATTTATACATTCACGAGTCCCATCTTGTAAATATTCCTAAACTTGAAGGGTATCAACAATTACTGGTATTACCTAAATTTTCAGAAATTGGGAATCACGATGTTTGGATTATCGCATTTACCATTGCCATTGTCGCATCACTTGAAACCTTACTAAATTTAGAAGCAGTTGAAAATATTGACCCTGAAAAACGACTAGCATCACCAAATGTTGAGTTACTTGCTCAAGGCGCTGGAAATATGCTTGCAGGATTTATAGGTGGGATTCCAATTACCTCTGTTATTGTTCGAAGTTCAGTAAACATCAACGCTGGTAGTAAAACAAAATTATCTAGTATTTTTCATGGGATTTTCTTGTTGCTTAGTTTACTATTGCTTGGCCCATTTTTAAATCTAATTCCATTGGCTTCATTGGCATCAATTCTATTGGTAACAGGTTACAAACTGACCAAAGTAGAGCTGTATAAAGACATGTATTCAAAAGGATACAATCAATTTATTCCCTTTATATGTACCATCTTAGCAATTGTTTTTACTGATTTATTAGTAGGAGTCCTTATAGGCTTGGGAATTAGTATTTTCTATTTATTAAAAAGCAATTTTAACAATCCATTTGTACTAAAAAAAGAAACTTTACATTTGGATGAAACAATTCGTCTTGAACTCCCAAACCAAGTTTCATTTTTAAACAAAGCGAGCATTCAAGAAACGTTATGGAATATCCCAGAAGACTCGAAAGTTATAATTGATGCAACATATTCAGACTATATAGATCCAGATGTATTGGACATTATTAACAACTACAAGAATACTGTAAGTGGACTTAAAAACATCAAAGTAAACGTCTTAGGTATTAAGTCTCTTTATCATCCAGAAGATCGAATTGAATTTGTAGATGTTTTGGACAAACAGACACAAGAAAGAATGTCACCAGAAGACATCTTAGAGATTTTAAAAAATGGAAATGATCGATTTGTAAAGGGAAATTGGGCTGAAAAATATCTTAAACAACAAGTCAATGCAACGTCATTTGGTCAGAACCCTTTTGCAATTGTATTGAGTTGCATAGATTCTAGAACCACAACCGAACATATTTTTGACCTTGGATTAGGTGATATTTTTAGCGTCCGAATTGCAGGGAACATCTTAAATGAAGACATACTAGGAAGTATGGAGTTTGGAATTCATGAAATCGGGGTTAAGCTTATTGTAGTTCTTGGGCATACTAAATGTGGCGCAATAATAGGTGCATGCAACCATGTGAAATTAGGGAATTTAACAAGCTTATTAAACAAGGTACAACCCGCTATTGACAGTGAAACAAGTTTTACCATTAATAGAAATGGTTCAAATCTAGATTTTGTAAATAAGGTATCTGAATTAAACGTATTATTGACTATTGAGAGAATTAAAAAAGAAAGTCCATTAATCGCAGAATTAGAATCTATAGGAAAAATAAAAATTGTTGGGGGCTTGTATGATGTTGAGACTGGTGTGGTGAATTTTTATTAATAAACATTTAAATACCAAGTAGATAAAAGTGGCTTAACTTTGTATTTACTATGGAAATCGGATTGACGAATGTTGAAGCTCAGCAAAAGCTAAAAAAAGGTGGATACAATGAATTACCAAATTCAGAAACAAAATCTGTATTTGAAATTGCATTAAGTGTTATAAAAGAGCCTATGTTCATGCTCTTATTGGCATGTGGCAGTTTATACCTTATTATCGGAGATTACAGAGAAGGTATCATCTTATTTTCTAGTATATTCATAATTATTTTTATTACCTTTTATCAACGTCAAAAAACCGAAAAAGCACTCGATTCTCTAAAAAAACTATCCTCTCCAAGAACATTGTTGCTAAGGGATGGCAAAACCAAACGAGTACCCTCAAGAGAGATTGTCATTGATGACATCATGATTCTAAATGAAGGAGATCGAATTTCTGCCGATGCAATTGTTATTGATTCTAATCATTTAACAATTGACGAATCGCTATTAACTGGAGAATCTGTTCCTGTTTTAAAAGAAAATGGTATGCCAATTTACAGTGGAAGTTTGCTTATTCAAGGCAAGGCAAACGCCAAAGTTATAGCTACAGGTGTCAACACAGAATTTGGGAAAATAGGCCGTTCATTACAAGATATTAAACCTGAAGCAACACGTTTGCAACTTGAAATGAAAAGACTGATAAAAACGCTTTTCATTATTGGAGGTTTAATAAGTGTTATTGTTGTCATCGCATATTATCAAACTCGAGGGAATTTTATAGAATCACTGTTAAGTGGACTTTCTTCAGCTATGGCAATATTACCCGAAGAATTCCCTGTTGTTCTAACCGTTTTCTTAGCATTAGGCGCTTGGAGACTATCTAAGAAAAACGTATTATCAAGGCAAGCCAATGCAATTGAAACACTTGGTTCAACCAGTGTTTTATGCAGTGATAAAACAGGTACTATAACTCAAAATAAAATGGAGTTGGTTTCTGTATTTCAAAAAGACATCGTTTATTCTAAAGCTGATTTTGAATCCAAAAGTGATGAGGTTGCTATTATTTGTCATACGGCCATTCTCGCATCTCAGATTAATCCAATAGATCCAATGGAGCAAGCCATTTTGAACCATGCAAAATTGTATAAAGTTGATTATGAAAAAGAAAAATTAATAAAGGAATATCCATTAAGCAAAGAGTTATTTGCTATGACTCGGGTAACAAAAGGCGAATCTGAAACCTTCAATATATCATGTAAAGGATCTCCTGAAGCGATATTGAATCTTTGCAAAATTGAGGGCCAAGTGCTTGACAATCTAAAAGAGGAAATCGTAAAAATGGCGGAAGCGGGACTTAGAGTTATTGGTGTTGCAAATTCAACAACGCAAAGCAACGAAATTCCTGAAAAGCAAACAGATTTCAAGTTTAATTTTCTTGGTTTTTTAGGATTTGAAGATCCAATTAGACCTGAAGTAAAATCAGCACTTGAAGAATGTAAAACCGCAGGTATAAAGGTTGTAATGATAACGGGCGATTTTCCAGTTACTGCAAAAAGCATTGGCAATCAAATTGGCCTTAGTGAAAATGGCATAATGATGACTGGTGAAGAACTTAAGGAATTAAATGATGATGAATTAAGCCAGGTGATTGATACGGTAAGCATATTTGCTAGAGTAATTCCTGAACAAAAGCTTAGGATAGTAAATGCTTTTAAGAAGCGAGGCCATATTGTCGCAATGACTGGAGATGGCGTTAACGATGCACCAGCATTAAAGGCCGCTCAAATAGGAATTGCCATGGGATTAAGAGGTACGGATGTTGCAAGAGAATCTGCCTCCATAGTGTTATTAGATGATAATTTTGCTTCTATAGTTTCAGCTATCAGAGGTGGGCGAAAAATCTATGACAACCTTCAAAAAGCTATGACATATATTATGGCCATACATGTACCAATAATTGGATTGTCATTGATTCCTGCTTTTTTCGAAAATCTACCCATTATATTGCTTCCTGTTCATATTGTATTTTTAGAATTAATTATTGATCCTGTTTGTTCCATTGCATTTGAATCTGAAAAGGAAGAAGCTGATATTATGACGAGAAAGCCTAGAAATCTAGATGACACTTTTTTTGGTCGCAATAAGATACTGCGCAGTATTTTTCAGGGTGGATTATTGCTTGCATTTGTTATGACAGTTTATTTGTTTACCATTAACGAAGGACATTCAGAATTAGAGACAAGGGCAATTAGTTTTTCCGCTTTAATTATTGGAAATATCTTTTTAATATTAAGTAATCTCTCTAAAACCAGAAGTGCTTTTTCTGTTTTAAAAGAGAACAACAAATCTTTAATATTCATAATATTTAGCGCAGTTTTGATGCTTTTGTTAACGCTTAATATTCCATATTTACAGATACTATTTAGTTTTCAAAACCCAGGCACTTATCACTTTCTTATTTCAATTTTAGGCGCAAGTATTATGCTGCTTGTATTGGAGCTAATCAAATATTTTAATAACAAACATTTAAAAAGTAATTCTTTGTAAATACCTAACTTTGTATTCAATAATTCGCTTATTTATTAGATGATTGATTTAAAAAACATACAAACAGAAATTGACGCAAGCTTTCTATATAAACTACTTGCAGAGCATGAAGAAGATGCTAATGTGGCCAATGTTTTTCATCAAATGAGTGAAATAGAATACGGACATGCGCAAGCATTTATGCAAAAGAATGGCATGGACATCAACAATATGCCTGGTCCATCGAATAGAGCAAAAATCTTAAAGCAGATTGGCAAAGTGATGGGATACGATTATATCTTAGGTGTATTGTTAGATACTGAAAAAAGCATTTCATCATCTGTTGTTAATGCAAGAAAAAAAACAAACACAGCTGAATCGCTTTCTGATACGGCGCACGTTACCATATTAAAGAACATTTTAAACCACAGTCCCAATATTTCAGGTTCTAATTTGGCGCGCTTTGAAAAAAGACACCGATCTGTTGGCGGAAATGCACTTAGGGCTGCTGTATTGGGAGGCAATGATGGCTTGGTATCTAATTTCAGTTTGGTGATGGGAATTGCCGGCGCAAGCAGTGGTCAGAAAGAAGTCTTACTTGCAGGTATGGCTGGTTTATTAGCAGGTGCATTATCTATGGCTTTGGGTGAATGGATATCTGTAAAAAGTTCACAAGAGCTTTTTGAAAACCAAATGCAATTAGAGATGGATGAGTTAGAAACCAATCCAGAAGGAGAAGAAAAAGAGTTGGCGCTAATCTATATGTCGAAAGGTATTCCCGAAGAACAATCGAGAAAGATGGCCTCAGACATTATGAAGAATAAAGACCACGCACATGAAGTATTAATCAAAGAAGAGCTTGGAATCAATGCGGAGGACTTAAAAGGTTCAGCAATGGAAGCAGCAGTTAGTTCCTTTATTTTATTTGCAATGGGTGCTATTTTACCAGTTATTCCATTTTTCTTTATTGGTGGATATGAAGCTGTAATATTTAGTACCATTTTAAGTGCTGTAGGTTTGTTTATTATTGGAGCTGCTATTACACTATTTACAGGAAAAAGTGTTTGGTATTCAGGCTTTAGACAAGTCTTATT
Source organism: Bacteroidia bacterium (assembly GCA_030158725.1). GTDB lineage: Bacteria > Bacteroidota > Bacteroidia > NS11-12g > UBA955 > JABMMZ01. The sequence continues at coordinate 17,108 of JAOASJ010000031.1, read as the reverse complement.
CGGTTTGATGGCTGCTGCAATAACCTTTGGAATTGGAAAATTAATAGGTGTTTCGGTACTAGGTTAATAAAAAAACCATAAAAGGAATAGTGTCTGCAATTACAAAAAGTGTTTGGATACTGTCACTGATAAGTCTTTTCACAGACATGTCAAGTGAATTGCTATACCCAGTGATGCCATTGTATTTAAATTCAATTGGGTTTTCAATTGTTCTTATTGGTCTACTTGAAGGAATAGCTGAGGCAAGTGCTGGATTAAGTAAAGGCTATTTTGGCAAATGGTCGGATGAATCCGGCAAACGCCTACCCTTTGTTCGTCTCGGTTACCTATTAAGTGCAATTTCTAAACCGTTAATGGTGGTATTTGTATTTCCTTTTTGGGTGTTTTGTATGCGCACTTTGGACAGATTAGGTAAAGGAATTAGGACCGGTGCGCGCGATGCAATATTATCAAATGAATCAAGCAAAGAAAACAAAGGTAAGGTCTTCGGTTTTCACCGATCGATGGATACACTTGGCGCAGTTATTGGTCCAGGTTTGGGTTTATTGTATTTATACTTTCACCCTGCATCATATAAAACACTCTTTTTATTTGCAATAATTCCTGGTCTTTTGGCTGTTTTAATCTCTCTATTGTTGAAAGAAAAGAAAACAGAAAAAGTTAAATCCAAAAACGTTTCATTTTTTGCCTTTTTAAATTATTGGAAAACAAGCTCAATATCCTACCGCAAATTAATAAAAGGATTGCTATTGTTTACGTTAATAAACAGCAGTGATGTTTTCCTACTTATGAAAGCCAAATCAGAGGGCATGAATGATACTTGGGTAATTGGCCTGTATATATTCTATAATTTAATTTATGCCATTGCAGCCTTTCCTTTGGGTTTATTGGCTGATAAAATTGGCTTGAAAAAAATGTATATATTTGGGTTGATTTTATTTTCAATAGTCTACATGGGCATGGGTATTTTCAATCAACCTTTCATTATGGGTTTGTTGTTTTTAATTTACGGTTTGTTTTCTGCGGCTACTGAGGGGATTTCAAAAGCATGGATAAGCAACAATTGTAAGAATGAAGATACAGGTACAGCAATAGGCACCTATTCTGCTTTCCAAAGTATTTTTAGTTTATTGGCTAGTGTATTGGCAGGAATAGTATGGATGCAGTTTGGTTCCAATGCTTTATTTTTATTCGCAGGAATATCAAGTATTCTAGTCGCTTTCTATATGATAAAGTGTAAATTTGAAACTGAAATTAATGTAAACTAAATTAGTAAAAAACAAACTAGATGAGAGCATTTCCCGTTATAGAAACAGAACGATTTTATTTAAGAGAGATAAAGGATACAGATGTAGATGAAGTTTTTGAAATGCGTTCAAATCCTGAGCTCATGAGATTTATTCCTAGGCCAATTTGCAAACTAAAAGAAGAGGCATTGATGCATATCCATAGATTGCAAAAGGGATTTAATGAAAATGATAGTGTGAATTGGGGAATTACCTATAAAAACGAAACAAAACTAATTGGAATCATTGGTTATGTGCGCATGCAACAAGAAAATTACAGAGCAGAAATAGGCTATATTTTAAACAAACCAGAACATAAAAAAGGTGTTATGAGAGAAATATTAAAACCCTTGATGCACTTTGGTTTTGCTCATTTAAATTTAAATTCCATTGCCGCTGTTGTTGATCCAGCAAATCAAGCAAGCATTAAGCTGTTACAAGCAAATGGATTTACAAAAGAAGGACACTTCAGAGAAGATTGTTATTTTGATGGCCAATTTCTTGATTCGGTGCATTATTCTGTTTTAAAATCAGATTTCGATTTTAAACCATTTAACATATGAAAACAAAAATATTAGTTGCTGGTATTGGCGGTGTTGGTGGCTTTATTGGCGCAAAATTGGCCAAGTATTCTGAAACCAATAACGATTTAGAAATATACTTTTTATGCAGGGGTAAAAACCTTGAGAAGATATTAAGTGATGGACTAGAATTAATAGAACCTGAAGGTACTTGTTTGGTTAAACCATTTATGGCTGCTGACAATTGCAATGCATTTCCTAAAATGGATGCGGTGATTATAGCCTGTAAAAGTTATGATTTAGAATCCTTATGCGATACCATATCAAACTCTGTCAGTGAACAAACGATAATAATGCCTTTGCTAAATGGCATCAGCCATAGTGAAGTTTTGAAACGTAAATTTCCTAATTCAATTCTGTGTGCAGCTTTCATTTACATAGTCAGCAAACTAGAAGCTCCGGCACAAATATTAATGGAGAGTAAATCTCATTCGGTTTATTTTGGCCATATTGAAAGCAACACAGAACGCTTATTTGAACTCGAGAAATTACTTAAAGAGGCCCATATAAATGCATTTTGTGTAGACAATATAGAAGAGAACATTTGGCGTAAATTTACTTTCATCTCCCCTATTGCCACCTATACCTCCGCCTACAATTTGACAAAAAAAGAAATCGTTGAGAATGCAGAACATTCAAAGGCATTAAAGGCCATGATGTATGAAGTTTATACATTATCAAAGGCAATGAAAATCAAACTACCCGAAGATATTGTAGAACAGCATTGGCAACAGTTTTTAAAATTACCTGATGGTAGTTCTTCTAGTATGCATAGAGATTATACTTTGGGAAAAGCAAGTGAAATTGAAACGCTTAGTGAATTTGTTGTCAAAGAATCTCAGAATCTTGGGTTAAAAACACCTTTTTACAACATAGCTATTGAGCAAATAGGTAAAACAATATACAATCAATAATTCAATGAACGGTTTTAAAACTACCAAAAGAATAGCATTCTTGATGTTTGCATGTATTCTTATTTCAGCTTTTATCACTAAGGACAAAGACAAGATTAAACTTGTTGATTTTAAAAATTTTTACGACAGTATAAACACTAAAGGCAGTATGGTTATATACGATACAAAGAACAAAACCTACTACCTTTACGATAGCAGCACGTTAAATAAAGTCTTTACACCGGCATCTACATTTAAAATACCTACTACCTTAATGGCCTTAGAAACTGGAACTGCAACGGATGAAAATTTCGAAATAAAATGGGACAGTATTGAACGTTGGTCACCCAACTGGAGTAAGGACCATACTTTAAAAATGGCTTTTCAAAACTCAACTGTTTGGTATTACCAAGAACTTGCTAGGCGCATGGGGTCTAATAAAATGAAAGAGCTATTAGATAAAATGCAATATGGAAATATGGACACAAGTGGAGGTGTTGATTTGTATTGGTTAACGGGAGGCATGCGTATAAGTCCTATGCAAGAGATTGATTTTTTAAGACGTTTGCATACCCGTCAATTGCCGTTATCTGAACGCACAATACGCCTTTGTGAAAACATAATGTTGGCAGACAGTACAAGCGAGTATAAGTTAAGGGCAAAAACGGGATGGAGTGCTACCCAAAACCCTGAAGTCGCTTGGTATGTTGGTTATTTTGAGACCAAAGACAATGTATATTACTTTGCGAATCTTGTTTTTCCAAATGAAAAAAGCTCGAAGAAATTATTTCAAGACCGCAAGGATGTCGTTTATAAGGTATTTAAATCCTTAGGATTGCTTAGTTTTCAATAAGCACATTTACATTTTCAGAAACCAAAGTTTCTCCAGTACATAGACCACCAAAATTTTTGTTTTCTTGGTTTACATAGTGTCTAAGAACAGAATTACACTCAGGACTTAAAATGTTCAATTGTTCGATTACAGCTTGAGCGATATTGTATTGAGGGCCCATTTTTCCATCATCCACTTTGATACAGATACCAAAGTTCAAATCTTTGATGCCAATTGAGTATACTCCATCAGCGCCAGTTTTGCCAATTAATTTTCCTTGAGAATGGCGCATTAAATCGGTGCAATATCTTTTCTCACCAGCAATCATTTCTGGGTAATTGACAATTGCATCTACCATGGTTTTACAAGCTTTTTGAACAGACTCGCTGAATTTATTTGGGTAAATTAAATTTTTATAAGCTATGGCTTGATTATAAACTGGGAATGCAAATATTGGAGCAGAACAGCCATCAATACCTTGTTGTATATTCTCTTTAGGATATTCATGAAATTCAGATATGACATCAAGAATTTCTAAATGTAAAGGGTGGTTCGGATCAATGTAATTTTCTACAGGCCAATTTCTGTAAACACAATAAGCCAAAAAGCCAGCGTGTTTACCAGAGCAATTGTTGTGAATGCGTAAAGGTTTTAAATCACCTTTAATTAGTTCAACTTGATCATCCTTAAGTGTTGGCATTTGGGGGCCGCATAAAAGGTAAGATTCGTCTAAACCAATTTTATTCAAAATAGATCTAACTGTATCAACGTGTTTATGTTCACCATTGTGGGAGCCACAAAACAGGGCAATTTCTTGTTCTGTAAAACCAAAATGTTCAACAGCACCAGAACATAAAAGAGGAATTTGCTGAAAAAATTTAAGGGCAGATCTAGGAAAGCAAATTTGTTGGGTATCCCCTACAGAATAGATGATTTTATTATCTTGATTAACAATACAAATAACGCCTCTATGGAAACTTTCTAAAACGCCTCCTCTGGTAACTTCTACTAATATCGGATTGCTCATGAATTTATGAATCTTTGTGGTTGGCTAGCAAGAACATGCAAGCCATTCTAATTGCTACACCATTTTCTACTTGATCAAGTATGATGCTATAGTCGCTATCAGCAACTTCGCTGGTAATTTCTACACCTCTATTAATTGGACCTGGGTGCATTATGGTAATATCTTTCCCTATGCTGTCTAATAAATCGAGAGTAAGACCGTATTGCATGCTGTATTCTCTTAGACTTGGGAAATATTTAATATCTTGTCTTTCTAATTGAATTCTAAGCATGTTGGCAACATCACACCATTCAAGAGCTTTTCTTAAATTGTGTTCAACCTTTACACCTAGTTGTTCAATATGACGAGGAATTAAGGTGCTAGGACCGCAGACCATAACTTCAGCGCCTAATTTTTGAAGGCAATAAATATTTGATAAGGCCACACGGCTGTGAAGAATATCTCCAACTATGGCAACTTTTTTACCTGCAACATCACCACATGATTCTTTGATAGAATAGGCATCTAACAAAGCTTGGGTTGGATGTTCGTGGGTTCCATCACCTGCATTTAATATTGTAGCATCAATGTGTTTGGCAAGAAATATACAAGCACCTGGACTTGGGTGACGCATGACAACCATATCAACCTTCATGCTTAATATATTCTTCACGGTATCTATTAGGGTTTCCCCTTTTGAAACAGAAGAAGATGATGAAGCAAAATTAATGGTATCGGCACTTAAACGTTTTTGGGCTAATTCAAAAGATATTCTAGTACGGGTTGAATTTTCAAAGAATAAATTAGCAACGGTGATATCTCTAAGAGAAGGAACTTTTTTAATTGGTCGGTTGATAATCGTTTTAAAATTATCAGCAGTCTCAAAAATAAGTTGGATATCCTCTTCTTTGAGATCTTTAATGCCTAAAAGATGTTTTACAGATAATTGTGTCATTCGTTAATCAACCAAACTTTATAATTTTTCTCTTCCCACTCTACTTTTACTTTTTGACCATGGCCGCGTGTATCTACCGTTTTTCCAACATAATCTGGGGCAACGGGATTTTCACGGTTAAATTTGCGGTCTATTAAAACACACAGCTCAATTTTGGCTGGTCTACCAAATCCAACTAAAGCATCCATAGCACTTCTGATACTTCTTCCTGTATACAAAACATCATCAATTAAAATGATGTTTAAATTTTCAGTACTGAAAGGAATGTGAATAGGACTTGCCACCAACTGTTTGTCATTGGTTCTATAATCGTCTCTAAAAAATGTTATATCTAATTCGCCGTATTTAATTTTACATTGAATAATTTCTTCAACCCTTTGTCTAATTATTCTAGCCAAAAGAACACCTCTAGGTTGCAAACCAATTATTGCTGTGTTGGCAAACTGCTCATGATTTTCAATTAATTCATATGCCAATCGGTTGATTGTAGCATTGAGTTTTTGGTGGTCATATAATAGTTTTTCTTCCATTAAGCTTCAGATAGTTCTAAAATTACATCAAACTCATGTGCCGTTAATTTCATAACACTTAAACGGCCTTGTCTAACCAAACCAATATTTTCTAAGCGCTTGTCCGCTTTAATTGTTTCTAAAGTAACAGGTTTTTTCAATGACTTAAAAGGCGCTACATCTACTACTACCCAATTGCTATCATCTGTGGTTGGATCTTGGTAGAACTCTTTTACCACCTTAACAATACCAACAACTTCTTTTCCATCATTGCTATGGTAATACAGACAAAGGTCGCCTTTTTTCATTTCTCTAAGGTTGTTGCGAGCTTGATAATTGCGCACTCCATCCCAAAAAGTTTTTTTGTCTTTCAGCATTTGATCCCAAGAATATTTAACGGGTTCAGATTTCAAAAGCCAGTGATTCATTGGAGGCAAAGGAACATAAAAAAAAGAAACTTATCAATAAACCGAGCAAAAGGATATTAACCATTTATAAATATATGTCCAATATCTAAATCTGTGGTTTGAAATGCCTAAGGATTAAGTAAGTTCAATATATTTGCTGATTCAAAAAATGAAAAATTTAAAAGCCTTTTTGGATTCTAAACATGAACAATTTAATCAAATGGGATTTATTAAGGATGATCCTATTTCGATTCCGCATAGGTTTAAGAAAAAAGAGGACATTGAAATCATTGCATTTTTCATAGCCATAATAGCATGGGGGCAGCGTAAATCAATTATTAATAGTGGAGAGAAACTAATTGAAATATTTGACCATTCGCCCCATGACTTTATTATAAATCACAGCGAAACCGATTTGAAAAAATGCTTGGGATTTGTTCATAGAACTTTTAATGAAGAAGATTTGTTGTCATTGATAGCCTTTATAAAATCGCTTTATTTAAGTGGAGAAGGCTTGGAATACAGTTTTTCAAAGCACATTAATTCCAAAGATAAAACCATAGAAAAAGCCTTAAATGGATTCCGATTGTCTTACGAGGAAAGTGAGTTTTTCATCAATAGAACCAAAAAGCATATTGCCTATCCAGATGGCGGAAGTGCTTGTAAAAGATTAAATATGTATTTACGATGGATGGTCAGAAAAGATAAATACGGAGTAGATTTCGGAATTTGGAATTCCATCTCCCCTAGTCAATTAATCTGCCCACTCGATGTGCACGTTATTAAACAAGCGCATATTCTTGGCTTAATAGATTCAGAAAAAGGCGATTGGAAAACAGCTTTACAATTGACCCAGAACCTTCGTAAATTCGACAAATCGGACCCAGTAAAATACGATTTCGCTTTGTTTGGAATTGGTATTGACAAAAAAAACAATGAATTCGAAATATAAAGGTAAATCATTAGTAAAATAAGAACATTAGATATTTTTCAGAAGTTTGAAAATTATCGCTTAAATTTAATTTTTTTGTTTATTTTTGAGGTTTGAAAATGTACACAAGGAAATCGAGCATAGAGAAAATTGTAGAACAACTATTACACCGTCATGAGTGCGTAATACTGCCAGACTTTGGTGGATTTATAGTTAGGGACAGCCCTTGCAATTTCAATGCGTCAAAAGATGTACTTAAACCATTTGCAAAACACATTTTCTTCAATCCACATTTAATTCAAAATGATGGCTTATTGGTTAGTGAAATTCAAAAATCCGAAAATCTTAACTACAATGATGCCCTTGAATTTTGCAAAACAGAGATTGATAAAATCAGAAATGAAGTTGAGCTAAACTCAAACAAATCATTTGGCAAATTAGGAACATTTCACAAAGGACAATCAAATGTTTGGTTTGCTCCAAGTTCAAACATCAACCTTTCAATTGAGAGTTATGGATTGGGTTCAGTTAACATCAACCAAGTTCATTCTATTTCAGAATATAAGGAAGAAATTGCAAGCGAATTAAAGGATAGAACTTCTGAAACAGTTGCAGACAAAACGCCAATTGTTTCTTTAGAGATACCAAAAAGAGGATTAAAACCATGGTTGGTTGCGGCTTCTGTTGCATTACTAGCTCATTTTATATACTTAGGTGTTGAAAATAAAACCAGCACCATTCAAGAAGCATCTGTGTTACCTTCTATTGAAGTTGTTACTCCAAGTATAGAAACTCCAATTACAACAGATACAATACTGGAAGACACTGCTGCTCTTATTGAAACACCAAGCACTGAAATCACAGTTGTTGAATCAGAGCCTATTGTTGAAACAAGTCCAGAACCAATTGTTTCTGCCCCAGTTGTTGAACCTACACCTAGTGTTGAAATTGAAAACACAGCAAGTGAAATAAAGTACCAATTAATTGCTAGATACAGAATGGAAGGCAATGCCAATTTCCATGCTGCTGATTTGACTAAAAAAGGCCAATCGGTTCAAGTTGTTCAAAATGGCATGTGGTATGAAGTGAAAATTGTACAATAATTACAATTTTAAACCATCTAAAACGTTTACTAAAGTAGATTCTGTGAATAAGTCAAAATACTTGTTCTAAAAAATCTTAGGATATTTGTACTTGTTAGAACCCCATTTAATTTCATTTACCTTTTGATTTAAAAAGGTATTACAGATTAAATCATTTAAAACAATTTTGAAATGGACTTAAAAAACGAAAAGAAAAACAAATTTATTTCAGGCACATCCACTGCATTAATTTGTTTTGGAATGTTCCTAATATTTTGGCTTTATAATTTCCATTACGAATTGGAAGTACCAAAGGAGCCTGATTTGGGAGCAGTTGCAGTAAGTTTGGGAGAACCAGACAATGGTGGTCCAGAATTAATTCCAATTTCAGCAGAAAGTGAAGCGAGTTCAGCAAGTACTCCAGCCTCGGCAGAAGCAGATGAGCAAACAACGGATGCAGATGCCGTAGCAACAAAAAAAGCAAGTGAAACTAAAGGGAAAAGCCAAGCAACACCAACAGATAAACCTAAGCCAGTTGATGATGCATTAGCTGCATTGAACAAAGGTAAAAGCACTCAAAAGCAACAAAATTCAGGCGATGGTGATAAATTAGGACCACAAGGTGACCCTAAAGGAATAAATGGTGGTGACCCTAAAGGTCAAGTTGGAGGAACTGGTGGAGGTGGAACAGGAACTACACACTCATTTAGCGGCAGAAGTTTTAGATTGGGTAATGGTAAAAACACTTGCAACGAAGAAGGTAAAGTGGTTTTAGAAGTAACACTTTTACCTGATGGTAAAATTCGTTATGACAACATCAGTCCATTGTCTAGAGCATCAGATTGCTTGGAAAATGTAGCCATCAACTATTTAAGAAGTTCTAGTTTTAACGCAGCCAATAATCCTGTAAGTGTAGAAGGAACTATCACCTTTACATTCAAATTAAAATAACAGTTTACTTTATTAATGACCTATTTAGAAACTGTAGAGTTTTTATATGCCCGTCTACCCTATTTTACTAGGGATGGTAAATCAGCGATAAAAAAAGACTTACACAATACCCTTAAGCTTTGTGAAATCTTAGGGAATCCTCAAGAAAAATTCAAGTGTATTCATATTGCTGGCACTAATGGCAAAGGCAGTGTGAGCAATATGCTTTCTGCCATTTTTCAAGCTCATGGGTTTAAAACAGGTTTATACACCTCCCCACATCTTAAAGATTTTAGAGAACGGATTAGAGTAAACGGAGAAATGATTTCAGAACAGTTCGTAATTGAATTCACTGAAAAGATAATTCCTCATTTAGACAGCATACAACCTTCTTTTTTCGAAATCACTGTGGCAATGTGTTTTGATTATTTTGCCTCTCAGGGAATTGAATATGCAATCATTGAAACGGGACTTGGCGGTCGCTTAGACAGTACAAATATTATAAATCCAATTCTATCGGTTATAACAAATATAGGAATGGACCACAGCGATTTACTTGGAGATACACTCCAAAAAATCGCTTTTGAAAAAGCTGGTATTATTAAAAATCAAATTCCTGTTGTAATTGGTGAAAGCAGCAATGAAACAGATGCTGTTTTTGAAGAGAAAGCTCAATCATGTAATTCAACAATTTACTTTGCAGACCGCAATGTGCGTTTTTATAATACCGAAATAGAGACTGACTTAAAGGGGATTTATCAAGAAAAGAATAGTGTTACAGTTTTGCAAGCCATAGAAGTTTTAAAATCTATGGACTTGCCATTCAATGATTACACCGTTGCAAAAGCATTGCAAAATGTTCGAGGCTTAACACATTTTAGAGGCCGTTGGGAAATTCTGAACCAAAAACCACTAACCATTGCTGATACTGGACACAATGCACATGGATTAAAACTGGTCATACAACAACTTAAAAAAGAAAAATACAATCATCTGCATATAGTTTTTGGCATGGTAAAAGACAAAGACAGAAAACCAGTTATAGAATTATTGCCTCAAGAAGCTATCTACTATTTTTGTCAACCCAATTTACCTCGTGCATTGGATTCAAATGCATTAAAAGAAGAATGTGAATTATTGGGTTTGCTTGGCCAGGCCTACCCTAGTGTGCAGATAGCCTATGAAGCTGCAAAAGAAAATGCCAAAGAAGATGATCTAATTTTTATTGGAGGAAGCACCTTTGTTGTGGCTGAAGTGTTATGAGTTTAGAACAAAAATTAATTATTTATACTGATGGGGCTGCCATTGGAAATCCTGGAAAAGGCGGTTATGGAATCGTTATGCTTTGGGGCAAAGCGAGAAAAGAAATGTCTCAAGGATTTGAGCACACCACCAATAACCGCATGGAATTGCTTGCTGTTATTGTCGCACTAGAATCAATTAAAAAACCAGATATACAAATCCATGTATATACTGACAGCAAATATGTATGTGATGCCATTGAGAAAAAATGGATATTTGGATGGCAAAAAATCGGTTGGAAAAACAAGAAAAATGTAGACTTGTGGAAACGGTTTATGCCCTTATATAAAACCCACAATGTAAAGTTTCATTGGGTGAAAGGTCATGCAGGTAATGTTGAAAATGAAGTTTGTGATGTATTGGCAACTACTGCTGCTCGGAAAGGTCCATGGTTGGTTGACCACGATTATTTGCTCGTTGAAAAACAAGGAGATTTGATGTAAATCATTTACGAATTATTTAAAAAAGTTTATTTTTGCCTGAATGTCAAAAGAAGAAATCTTATTAGCAATTTCGATACCTGTTTATATTGTTTTTATTGTTTCTGAAATCGTTATTGGTAAAAAGAAAAATAAAGACAATTACAATTTCAAAGACAGTTTGGTCAGTATAGTCCTTGGAATCTTTGGAGGAATGCTAGACCTTGGATTAAAGTTTATCACATTAGGCGTTTTGAATTGGTGCAATCAACACGCTATAGTTGAACCAAACTTACTTAATAAATTCCCAATTGCTGCTTGGTTTATCGTATTTATTGGGCAAGACTTTTGTTTCTATTGGTTGCACAGGTCAGAGCATTATAACCGTGTACTTTGGGCGGTACACAGCAACCACCACAGTTCTGAAAAATACAATTTTACCGTGGCCTTGAGATCTTCAGTTCTGCAGCCATTTTATCGTTTCGTATTTTATATACCCATTGCGTTTATTGGTTTTGATGGTTTAAGCATTATGTTTATTTATGCTGTTAATCAATTCTACCAATTTTTCTTGCATACTGAATTGGTAGGGAAATTTCCAAAATGGTATGAAAGTGTTTTTGTAACGCCCTCACACCACAGAGTGCATCATGCAAGCAATATTAAATACCTCGACAAAAACATGGGACAGGTTTTGATTATTTGGGATAAGCTGTTTGGTACTTTTCAAGAAGAGGATGAAAAACCTAAATACGGACTTACAAGTTCACTCGAAACATACAATCCATTCAGGGTGGTATTTAACGAGTGGATTAAAATTAAGAAAGACCTTTCAAAACCAGGACCAATAAAACAAAAGCTTAGTTATTTAATTAAGGCACCGGGTTGGAGTCATGATGGCAGCACGAAAACAAGCAATGAATTGCGTTCTGAACTTAGCAAAGAAAATTAAATAAAAAAGGCGTCAAAGACGCCTTTTTTATATACTAATATTTTTGAATTATGGGAATTTAGGAAACTTTTTAAAGTCAGGTTTTCTTTTTTCCATAAAGGCGTTTCGGCCTTCTTGAGCCTCGTCAGTGAAATAGTACAATAGAGTTGCACTACCCGCTAATTCTTGAATTCCAGCTTGTCCATCCAATTCAGCATTTAGACCATATTTAATCATACGCAAAGCGATAGGACTCATCATCATCATTTCATGGCACCATTTTACCACTTCATCTTCCAATTCTGCTTGAGGAACAACACAATTTACTAATCCCATGTCTAAAGCTTCTTGAGCTGTGTATTGTCTGCAAAGGAACCAAATTTCACGGGCTTTCTTTTGACCAACTATACGTGCTAAATAACTGCTACCGAAACCACCATCGAAGCTACCAACACGAGGACCAGTTTGTCCAAAACGGGCATTATCAGAAGCGATACTTAAATCGCATACCACGTGAAGTACGTGACCACCACCAATTGCCCAACCATTTACCATGGCAACTACAGGCTTAGGTAAAGATTTTATTTTTCTTTGTAATTCTAGTACGTTTAATCTAGGCGTTCCGTTTTCATCTTTATAGCCACCTATGGTTTTAATGTTTTGATCGCCACCACTGCAAAATGCTTCAGTACCTGCACCTGTTAAAACTACTACTTGAATATCTTCATGCTCGCGTGCATAATCCATAGCATCCATCATTTCTATGTTGGTTTTAGGTGTAAACGCATTGTGGTAACGCGGACGGTTGATGCTAATTTTGGCTATTCCTTCGAAGTATTCGAATAATATTTCATCATATTGCTTGATGGTTTGCCATTCTCTTTGACTCATAACTGTATCTGTTTATATTGATTAAAAAATTCTGTATTGTGGTTGCTATCGCTAAATACCTCAAAAAAGCAAAGATCTTGACTTTGAATAAATTCCTTTAGTCCTTTGTCAAATTGCTCTTGGTTATCGGCACTTATGTAATTGATATTATAATGACTTGCTATATGCTTGGCATTAAAAAGATGTGGGGTGTATAAATAAGGATCAGATTCTTTCATTTTACTCGGACCTTCTATATTTTTGAAAATCCCTCCACCCTGATTGTTCATGATTAGTACTTTAAAGTTTTGTGGTTTTTCATTAATAAAAAACGCATTTACATCATATAGAAAGGCTAAATCACCTGTTATTAAGAAATTGGGACTTGAATCGAGCAAGGCCATGCCCATTGCTGTTGAAGTGCATCCATCAATACCGCTTACCCCACGGTTTGAATAGATATTCCATTGTGCATCCAAACAATGCATATTATAAGCAGCCAAGCGAATACTCATGCTGTTGGAAATATTTAGATTAAGTTTTTCCGAAGGTAACGCTTTTAAAAATTTTACTAAAAGATTAAATTCATTGTAATCATTGACATTCAAACCTTCAGATTTAATTTTATGAAGCTCCGAAAGTTTATTCCAAGCATTGAAATAGTCTTGGTTTAATTGCTCTGGCAGGTGTTCTTCAAAACGTTCAAAAAAATCTTGGTCGCTTATTTTAAAAATGGAAGGATTGGAGTAAAAAGTATCAGCACAATATCCATTTTCAGCGATGTGCCAATGCGCTTTAATTTTTGATTTCTTTAATAAGTTTTTAAGTGACTTACTTAAAATCATCTTACCTGTTGTAATTAATAAATCTGGCAGTAATTCTGACTTCTGCTCATCATTTGAGTTCAATACAATTGACTCCCAATTTTGAAAAGAGCTTTCAGAATGTTTACCAGAAATAATATCACTAAGGATAACAACTGCCTTTCTATCTTTTATTTTGTTAAGTATTGAATTGCAGTCAAGACTAGAATTTGCGGCCCCATTTAAAACTAAAATTTTAGAGAAATTAACAAAAAAATTATCGTCCATGACTGGCAGATCAGTATTTTGGGAAGGTATAACACTTGACGGCAATTCAAAAACAGGGTATTCAAAAACATCTTCTGCATTTGCATACAAAGGTTCTTTTAGAGGAACATTGATGTGCACTGGACCCTGTATCGTACTTATTGAATTTGAATAGGCTTTAGCGCCCAAGTCAAAAAAAGTTTGAAACTGAGCAAAATCTGAATTATCGGGCGTATTAAATGAAGAGCGAATATGTGGTTTAAAAACCTCAAATTGATGTATGGCTTGACCATCCCAACGGTCTAATAAATCAGCTGGTCTATCGGCGCTTATTACGATTAAAGGCACTTGCATGTAATAAGCTTCTGAAATAGCAGGATAATAATTCAACACAGCTGAACCGCTGGTGCAAAGCAAGGCGACTGGTTCTTGCAATTTTTTAGCCATTCCAAGAGCAACAAAACCAGCGGAACGTTCATCAACTACAGAATAACATTTAATTGATGAATGCCTTTGAAATGCCATGACCAAAGGAGCGTTTCTGCTTCCCGGAGAAATCACAACATTCTTTAAACCCTTTTGGGATAAGGCAGAAATCAATGCGTTTATATTGTTTTGTTGTTGGCTCAAAACTTGAGGCTGCAAAAGTAAATGTAAATGCCCTATTATTTAAATAAGTATTGATTATATTGTTATTTTTAAGTCATTTTTTTATCTATATTTTTTAATCCTAATTAGTTTGGTTATTTTTGACGAAGATGCGCATTTATAGGCTACTTTTCTTTTCTATATTCCTACTAATTGGCTCAATTAATGGTTTGGCTCAAGGTAAAATTAATGGTCCGGTTAATGTTTGCTTGGGCGACATAAGCAATTTTTCATATACTGCCCCAAGTGGGTCAAGTGTGGTTAGTATTACTTGGGATTTTGGTGATGGTTATACTTCAACAAATACAAGTCCGAGTCACACTTACGCCAATAAAGGGAAAATTACAGTTAAAGTTCAGGCTACTTTAAACAACAGTAGTGTCACAAATGACAGTTTCAAACTAGAAGTATTTGACTTGCCTAAGGCAGCATTTTACATGTACAAGGGCAGTGATTCATGTTTAAACAGAAATGTCATATGTTTTTCAGACACTAGCAGTCCCGCAAAATCAGGCCAAACACTTACCCAACGTTTGTTTGTATGGGGAGATGGGAGTTTTAATACCCAAAACTTGCCTAAAAAAGGCGAAGTTCTATGTTATACATATAAAGTTGCAGATAAGTATACTTTGAGAATGGAACTTACAGACAATAAAGGATGCAAGAGCAGTGTTTCAAAAGATTTAAATATCATACAGACTGTAGATGCTAGTTTTATCACTTCAAAAAATTTTTTAAATTGTACGACTGCACAAATTTGCATGGTAAACAAATCGACTGGATACCCTATTAATAAAGGGAGGTACAGATGGTTAGTAGATACAAGTGCAGTTGATACCAATGCCCATATCACCAATTCAAAATGTGTTCAATATAACAAGTCTAGAACAGGTAAAATTTCCTTACTAGCATTTGTCAATCCAGTTTGTGTTGATACAACGACACAAAACTTTAATTTGAAAATTGACAGTCTACCAAGTAAAATTGACTTGGATGATACTGTAGTTTGTTTTTCAAACGATGCCCTCAACATAGCTACTATAAAAGATATACAGAGGGATGATATCAAGTGGTACTTAGATAATGCCTATTATCCTTTAGCGAAAACCAATGAGTTTTATTTTCAAAACAAGAGAACGCCAGGTGTCCATACCATTAAAGTTGACATAGTGAGGGGAAATTGCATAACAACTTTAACTGTCAATTATAGAGTTAAAGGCCCAGTAGCAGGTATGCAACTAATTGACAATTTACAATGTTACAGTAACCGAGATGTGTTTATGTTTGAGACATCAAAGTTTACCAACAAAGCAAATTGCAAAATGAAATGGGAGATTTCAGACAAAAACGGAAGTAATTGTATTCAACAAAGAATCAAAGACATTAACAAAAACAAGAATTGCAATACCTCACTTGATTGGTTTAATAAGCATAGTTTTTTGACAAACTCAGGTAAATCTAAAATTAAATTTACAATTACAGACACAGTTCAAGGTTGTCTTGACTCCACATCCAACTATGTTGACATGTCATATTGTAGTCCTATCCTAGACCCGGACACTTTTTTTATATGTCAAGAAGGTGAATTCTATACCCCGACATACAAACCATATGCTAAAAAATTTACAATAGACAGTGGTAAAACTTGGCTACCTTTTCCATCATACATTGACGCAAAAAAAGTTGGTGATTTCAGAATTGGTTACGTGTTTGAAACGGAGGTTAAAAACTGGTCTGAGCATTATGGAGATGATTCTATTTTCATTCACAAAGATTCTATAATTTATAGAGATACTGTTTACCGTAATCAGATTTTAAGAATAAGACCTTTAAAGCATGATTCTATATATTACAAAGTATATGGTAAATGTAAACCCTACCGTGTGACCTTTTTCTTTAAAAACGGCCGCTTTAAAAAGGGTGAAAAACTGCTTATAAATTGGGTAGATGTAAACAATGTAGATTTAACCTTCGCTAGAGATACCATTATTGATTCTGTGATGCACACTTACAATAGGGGACTAATACAATCACCGATACGGGTGGTGTTAACTTCTGAATTCGAGTGTGAAAAGCAGTATAGATTTGATTTGTATATGGGAAAAGGCATTGGCCGTTCCTACTTAAAACCTGTAAATTGTATCAATGATGTAATTTGTTTCAACCCTGTTATTTTAGATGGAAAAACTTCTCAATATTGGACTGGAAATACAGCTAAAAACTATGTGAAGTGGATATTCCCAGATACCTCCGCCCCTATTTACCGGTTTAGACCATGCATAAAATTTGCAAGTGGTGGATTGCGTCCATTTAAAATAATTGCATTTGACAGTTTGGGCTGCAGTGATACCCTTTCTGATTCAATCTTCATACAAGCGCCTGTTGCAAATACAAAATACAATTCTAAATATATTTACTGTTCTGAATTAAAACAATTTTACGATTCATCGTTTTAC
>JAOASJ010000030.1 GCA_030158725.1 Bacteroidia bacterium | reverse complement strand
TTGATTTGTTGATAATCCACTTAGATACAAATGCACCTGTATTACCATGAGCACGAACAACACCTGCTGTGTTTCCAGCTTCATGAGCCAACAACATTGTAAATGTACCATTACCATTGTCGTAAGCACCCATACCATCGCCTAATCCAGCCATTTTGTATGAACCAATTACATCTCCTGCGGTTAACATTGAAGTAAATGATGAACCAGGAGCAATTGGGTTTAAGTAAGGACTAGTTGAAGTACTTGCACCTGTAATGCCAGGAACCAATACCGTCTTAGGCGCTTTATAAGCTTTTAATTTGTTAACGCCTTTTAAACTGTATACAAATACATGACCTGTAATACCAGTTGCAAGAGCAATTCCATTATCTGGAAGAGAAGCCATTTGACCATAATCGTTGTCATTGCAAATTGCAATTGTACTATCATTGATAATTGCCAATCCTTCAGCTTTTTCTAAAATTGCTGGCCAAGAATTCGACAATAAATCCATGAATAAAGTTTTCTTAACTGGTTTGATACCATTGTTTGCTAAGCCAGTAGAATCTACTAAAGCTTCTAAAGTAACACCACTATATAATCCAGAATTAACTGAAGTAGCAGCATTAATATTAATTGTATATACTTTTTTGATATCAGTTGTGCCTCTTAAAGCAGCTTCAATAACCAAGAAAGTACTGTCATTGATTGCAGCCATATCGCCAATTTTCCAATCGCGTAAACGAATTTGGTTTGAACCTGATGCGCCAATGATACCATCGTTTAAATAAACGATCATTCTTTGTGCGTTAGTTGCTGGATCAATTTCTAAAATTCTATGCACTCTAGTGCCCTCTCCAATAGTTTTGCTTGGATATAAAATTGGACTTTGAATAATTGCATATATTTTACCGTTCGGTGCTAAGGCAATACCTTCAAAACCTCTGTTGTTTTTGCGGTATTTGAAACATGAGTCAATTAATACGTCCTCCGGTTGAGCGCCTAACAAATTAGCATAAGGTGTGTATCTTTTTAAAACAACACCATTTGGGTTTAATTTCCAAATTGTTGGTCCACCTTCTTCGCAAATCCAAAAGTTTCCGTCTTTATCAACGACCAGACCTTCAGCATCTATTCCCCAAACATCTTTAGCAACAGTTTTGCTGTTGAAATTAGCACAGTTCATAACTGTATCTGTTGATACAACTTCTGCTGCTGTGCTACCAAAACCAGTTGGGTTTAATAAACCAGTAGCACCTTGTCCATTTGGACGTTTCATGGTGATGGTTTGTAAAATTTGTACTGAGTCACCAGAAACACGAACTCTATGTATTTTAGGTGCATAGTTCGCGAATCCATAAATTTTGTCGTAAGTAGGTCGGCAAGTAGACGGATTAGCTGATGCTGCGTCTACGTTAACGCCTCTATCTGATATTACCCAAAATTCTTTACCATTGGTATTAGGAATTGGATACATACCAGAGAAACCACTTTCACGGAATTTAATTCCTTGGAAAGTGCCAATAGTTGCAGAAAACTTGTTAGAGTAATCTTGCAATAAACTGATTTGTGCTTCGGACGCTTTACTCGTAATTAAACAGAGCAAGAGTCCAACCATTTTTGTTAATTTTCTTTTCATTGATGCATTGATTTTGATCGATGCGAAATACCTCAATTGAGGTAAAATGAAAATGACAATGGTATTATTTTAAGTTAAAAATTAATAAGAGCAAGTAAGGATTATTTAACCTGAAAATTTTACTGTTATGAAAAGAAAAATAGTCTATTATTTAATTAAAGAAACATATGACAAGTAACTAAGCCATAAGATTTTGAAATTGACTTTAAAACGATTTTACAGAAATTCAAAAGGCAGGTAAGTAACAAAAAGAAAATATTAAGGTATCATTCGAAGCAATTAATTTACATTCGATTCAATTTTGGGAAAGCTAAAATTAAAGTTAAAGGCGCTAGATTCCTAAATCTAAATCGCCGCCACCTCCGGAACCAAATTCCTCCACATCACCCTCCTCTTGGTATTGGTTGCAATTAAATTCAGTACTTATTTCCTGAGCAGGCCGGTCTATTGGCAACAAGTTAATATCCAATTTAGGATCTTCTTTTGCTTTCTTAATAAAGTAAGCAAATATTGGCAAAGCAGCGTGTGCACCTTGTCCTAAATTGGTTGATCTAAAACGCACCTTACGGCTGTCGCAACCAACCCATGTTGCACAAACTAGGTCTTTGGTTACACCCATAAACCAACCATCGCTATTGCTTTGTGTGGTTCCAGTTTTTCCCCCTACCCAACCTTCAACTCCATATTTACTTTTTAAACGTTGACCTGTTCCACCTTGCACTACACCTTGAAGCAGTTGACACATAACATAGGCTTTTTCTTCAGTCATTATTTGATTGATATCGGTGGTACCAAATTCAGCCAAAACATTTCCGTTTTTATCTTCGATGCGGGTTAAATAACTCGGTTCAATCCAATAGCCTTTATTAGCAAAAGTTGAGAATGCACCTGCCATATCGTAAGGTGAAATATCAGTAACCCCTAAACATATAGAAGGTACTGGATCTAACTTAGCAGAATCTATGCCCATTTTCCTTACAAAGTCTATCACATTTGATGGCGCATTTGCACCCATGGTGTACATTAATTGAGCGACGATACAGTTGGTAGAGTTGGCCAAACCTCTATACATATTCATTGTTCCTCCTGAACTTCCGTCACTGTTGTGAACCGTCCAATTTGGATACGGAGGAGGTACATTTGGAAACTGAATACAAGGTGATAATTTATTGTCTATAGCCAAGGCATATACAAATGGTTTAAAAGTTGAACCCACTTGTCTACCTGCACTTTTATTGACATGGTCGTATTGAAAATAATGGTGGTTGATTCCACCTACCCAAGCCTTCACCTGACCGGTACTTGGCTGAATAGCGATAAAGCCTGTATGCAAGAATTTCTTCATGTATTTTACAGAATCCAAAGGACTCATGCTGGTATCTCTGTCACCATTCCATGAAAATATAGTCATCTTGGTTTTGGTGCGGCAAACCTTCATGATTTTAGCCGTATCGCCATCATACATTTGTTTTAAAGCATAATACCTTGGCGTTTTCTTTAATTCAGCAATTGGATAGTTTGACAAAACTTTCCAATTCTCGTCTCTCCAAGGTTCTCTATTACCCCACGATTTATCAAACTCACCTTGTAATTCTTTTAGATGTTTGAAAGCCGCATCTTCAGCATACTGTTGTAATTTTGAATTGATGGTGGTGTATATTTTCAAACCGTCTTTGTACAGGTTATAATTTTCACCATTGGGCTTTTTATGTTCTTTACACCATTTTGTTAAATCGCGTTTTAACCATTCTCTGAAATAAACGGCAAGTCCCTCGTTGTGATCCTCATATTGATAATCCAATTCAATAGGCAAAGCTTTCAAACGTTCGAAATCTTCATTTGACAATTTCTTGTTTCTTAACATTTGACCCAAAACCGTATTTCTTCTTGCTGTTGAATTTATAGGGTTTCTTTTCGGATTGTATATAGTTATTGCTTTAAGCACCCCTACCAAAACCGCACATTCTTCGGTTTTCAAATCGATGGGTTTCTTGTTAAAGAATTCTTTGGCGGCAGATTTAATGCCATATGAATTACCTGAAAATTGTACCGTATTTAAATACATGGTAGCAATCTCTTCTTTGGTATACCTTCTTTCAAGGCGCACCGCAATTACCCACTCTTTTAATTTTTGAATCAAACGGATGACAATATTTGGACGCTTGCCATCATCGTAGTGAAATAGATTCTTGGCTAACTGTTGTGTAATTGTACTTGCACCACCTGATGCACCTAAACGAACAACAGCGCCTACCAAACGCTTCACATCTATTCCTGAGTGCTCATAGAAACGCTCATCTTCTGTAGAAATCAATGCATCAAACATTCCTTTAGGAATATCATTGTATCCTAAGTAAGAACGCTTTTGGATGAAATATTGACCAAGTACTACACCATCTTCACTGATTAATTCGCTGGCCAATGCGCTTTTTGGATTTTCTAACTCCTCAATATCTGGCATAGAACCCAATATTCCGAAGTTGACCAAAATAAAGAATACAGGAACAAACAATAAGGTGTATAGAAATATCTTCCAAAACTTTTGATTGCTGCTGCTGGCTGTATTTTTGCTCATATGATTTTTCTAGAAAGTGTAGTTTGATTTAAAGAAGGATTCGTAATCACTGATTAATTTTTCCGTGATTAATATGGTGAAGTTTTCCTTACTTATAAGATATTGTAAATTGGTGTCCGTGATTTTCAAATCGCTAAAGAAATTCGAATTGCTTCTCATTTGTGTTAGATAATTTTTAGCCACATCTAAGCCTTTGAAATTATTGACAATTAATATTTGATATTGATCACCCAATAAAGAAGTTGTTACTTTCAACCCTTCATTGGCAAAGAATGATTTGTTGTAGTTCAAAAATGCAATTTTCAGTGGTGTCATATCCGTACTTTTAGGTACCAATAACATATAAAACTGATCAGAACTTGGATTGTATATGTACTTTCCACTGCTTTTTTGTACCACCGTTTCACCACTCTTTATTTTTAATAACTCTATGGTTTGCGTTGCCTGCTTAGCAATAGGCGAATTGGGATAATTGTCAGCTATGGCTTGTAATTTGACTTGGAATGGTTTGAATTGTCCTTGCTCTCCCAATATTAAAGCTTCTAAATAATCAAAGTTCACTTGAAGGGGATTGCCTGGAAATTTCAAGTCATTTTCAGCCTTGAACTTCATTGCTTCTTCATATTTCTTTGCTTTGAAAGCCGTGTATGCTTTGGTGTATAAAATCTCAACAAGATCTTCAGCTGGCGCAGCTTCAACAATGCTGTCATTCTGATCATTGTTTAACAAGACATTTAAGAAATTAGATTTTGGATCTTGTTTACGAATTAAATCAATAAAATAATTGGCTCTTTCTAAATTCTTCTGGTCTTGCGCTATGCGGGCCAATAAATACCAAGCATTGATTTGAAATTTGTTGTCAGGGTATTTGGCATTTAACTCTTCCAACATTTTTTTAGCCTTATCGTATTCTTTCAAATCTTGATAGTATACATTGGCGCCTAAAAAATAAGATTCAGCCAAATCATCCTTCATTTGTTGCTTCTCCAATTTGGTAAAAGGCAAATTCTCGTAATACTTCTTACGTTCATTTGGCGCCTTTTCCATGGCTGCTTTTTTCAACTCACTACCGAGGTCATTGCTCTTTTGCTCATTGTCAATTTTCTTCCATAGTTCCGACTTGTTGCTACTTACTGCCCAGAAATCCATCAACTCTCTGTTGCCCCATACCCGTTGGAAATCTTGAAGACCTTTTGTTCGTGAAGACATATTGTAAAAAGGAAAATTCGTGCTGACTACAACACCATTTGAATTGTCCATATTGTTTAATTGATTCTTCTTGCTCTCTTGCATGAACTTCTCTTGTTCTGCTTTATCCTTTTCCTCCTTGATTAATTTATCAATAGTCTTTTCACGCAATTTCTCATTATCTGCCAAACGCAACAAACTGTCTTTTTCTTTGATGTTAACCAAGTGCTTAATCAGTTCGTTTAATACCAAATTTTTGTTTTGGATCTTACTGTAATCAGGATGCGTAGGGTCTATGGTTCTTGCAGCACTGTCATAGTAAACTTGAGCATTTTCGTAATCTTGCTTTTTGAAAAATATATCTGCAAGCGCTAAATATGCATTGCTTTTTATACCCAAATCGGTGCCATTGGCACGCAAACAATTCGTGTATTCAACTGCAGCTCCGTTTTCATTTTTGTCCGCCATCTCTAGATTACCCAATTCAAAATAGATTTGGTCAAAGTACTCTATGTTCTTGTCATCACGCAACATGTCACGCAATACCAATTTGGCATTCTTTACTTCACCTCTGTTTTTGATGTTAATGGCTTTTGCCATATTCAATTTGGCATTAAAGGCAAATTGGTAAGGCGGATTAAGTTTTATAACTTTTTTGTAGCGGGCACTTGCAAGCACATTGTTTTTGTTTAATGCATACAATTGAGCCAAAACAAAATTATAACGCACTTTTTGTATCTTGTGTTTTACTTTTGGAATTGCTGCTTCAAGCAATTTAATGGCGTTAGGATATTTTTTTTGTTTGATGTTTACCGCTGCACCAGCAATTTCCAATTGGGTTTTCAACTCTAAAGGAAAATCTTTCTTAGCCAATAATTTGGTGTAAAGTGCTTCAGCATCATCGAACTTACCCATTAAAATGTAAGTGGTAATTAAATTTATTTCCGCTTGAGCTGCAGGAACACTCGATTTAAAAGACCCTGCTACATATTCATAAACTTCAACTGCAGCATAAAAATCACCTTTAAACAATTGAGCATCCCCCATTAATAGATAAGCATCATCTACCCATTTTCCTTTGGCGTGTTTTTCTATGATGTGAGAACATTTCTTAATGACCTCGTCCATCTTAGAGGCATTTCCTTTCAAAGAGGCTTGATCGAGCATGGGATACAAGGACAAAACATCTTTGTAATTGTCTTTGTAGGCTAAAATTGTCTCTTCTCTGGCATTTGACACCAAGAGATTCGCATTGTAATAGTAATTATAATGAGAAACAGAGCTATGCCATTGTTTCGAGAACCATGACTGAGCATTTGCTTGAACCGTAAGGAAAAGGCAAAGAAGATATATATATTTTAATTTGAACAATTTTTATTCTTTAACAAAACCTATTAACTTTGAAAACGCAAATTTATTATTTGCCGAGCATTTTTTTACATGGATAAGAAACAAAACAGGAGAAAATTATTAAAAAAACTTAGTAACCGTTACAGACTTCTGATAATTAACGAAACGAATCTACAGGAAAAGACCTCTTTAAGTCTTACACCTTTTAACGTTTTGCTCATTGGTTCTGCGGGTTTACTACTGTTTTCACTCATCAGTTGGGGTATTTTTACCCTTTTCCCTGGTGTGAAAGATTATGCCCCTGGTTACAGTCAAACTTTTGACGGTAAAATGAAAAATGAGGTCTTAAAAAAGATCAGCAAACTTGAAAATGAATTGGGAATGGCTCAGAAACGAGAATTGGCCATGAAACAAATCATTAGTGGAGAGGAAGTTACAGCTTATGACATTCCATATAAAGCCGACAAAAGCCGTGATGTAGAATTAACCATTAATGAAACAAAGGCTGAAGGTGAGCGTGTTAAGAATGCAAATGATAAAATAGAACAAGCCAAAGCAAAAGAGACAGGCGAAAATCGACCTATTTCAAATATTGGCATTTCAGATGCTGGTTCGGAGCAAGACTTATTGGGCAATGAATTTTTATTTTTCACCCCACTAAAAGGAAATATCGGCGGTGGTTTTAATGCCCGTCACCCTTACGTTGACATTATTCCATCTATTGACGAAACAGTAAAAGCAACTATGGATGGAACAGTTGTGTTCAGTTCATGGACCCCTGAATATGGTTTTACCATTTCGGTGTTACATCAAAACAATTGGATGTCAGTTTACAAATTCAATGCTGCGGTTTACAAAGAACCAGGCTCATTTGTTAAATCGGGTGAAACCATTGGCATTACTGGCTATACAGACAAAGCCAACCCTAAAAAACAATTGCGTTTTGAACTTTGGCACAACGGAATTGCAGTTGACCCTTTAAATTACATAGTTTTTTAATAATATTGCACCCATGTTGAATAAAAATACCAAAAACGAATCTTCTCAAAATTCAGCCCTCAATATGATTGGCCTTGGAACCCTCATCAAAGGTGATTTGAGCTCTGAAGGAGATTTGAGAATTGATGGTAAAATTGAAGGCAACGTCCTATCTAAATCTAAAATTGCTATGGGTGCTTCTGCTAGTATTACTGGCAATGTGAATGCAAGAAGTGCTGATATTTCAGGCAAAATTGATGGTGATTTAATTGTGAATGAAACTTTGTTTTTGCGTTCATCTGCAAAAATAAATGGAAATATTACCACCTCTAAATTGGTGGTTGAGAGTGGTGCTGAATTTAACGGTACTTGCCATATGAGCAGTTCTTCACAAAACAAAGCTTGAACAAAAAGAAACCCTTAGCCGATTACGCAAAATATTCAGCCCTAGGTCTTCAAATGGCGGCCTTTATAGTTATTTGTACCTTTGCTGGTAAATATATCGATTCTTTTAAGCTGATGAAAATGCCCTTGTTTACAATTATTGGGCTAATTTTTGGTGTTTTTGGCTCCATGTACTACATGATAAAAAAACTGTAATGAATTCTCAACCCCTTATAAAAACCTATAGCATATTCTTTTTAGTACAATGTGCGGTATTGTTTTCAATTCCACAATTAACTAAAAGCAATCTCGATAAAATATTATTGGCAAGCATTAGTCTAGCCATGATGTTGCTTTTTATTTTAGGCACCAATAAAATTTTAAAAGGATTAAACATTTCACAAAGTCGCTTTAATGCGGTGTTTTTTGGCAGCATGGGACTGAGAATGGTCAGCACACTTATTTTAATTGGCATATACCTAGTAATCAGTCCGTTAATTAACAAGCTGGGTATAATTTTTCTTATTTGTGCTTATTTTGTCTACATGAGTTTTGAAATTAAATTTATCCTACCTAAATTGCGCACCGATTCAGAAAAATCTAAAAATACTGATGATGCCCGAAAATAAAGGACTTTCAACTATCAAGAAATTACAAAATTTTACACTTATTGTAATTTTTGCGCTTTTTTCACCTATAAATACATTTGCCAACCAAGCAATTAGCTCTAGTGATACCACCCATGTAGAAAAAACAGAACACCCTGCAGCGCATGGTGAAGCACATGGTCATGGAGAAGCAGAAGCTTTTAATCCTGGTAAAATGATTTTGGACCACGTAAAAGATGCGCACGATTGGCACATTTTAGATTACACATCTAATGGTGTTTCTCATCCAGTGAGTGTTCCACTTCCAGTTATATTATATGACAATGGCTTACACATGTTCATGTCATCTAAATTTGAACATGGCCATGCAGTTGTAGAAAGTAAAGGTAACTATTACAAATTACACGAAGGTCACATTTACAAAACTGAAGCTGACGGACATATTGAAGCTGATGCTAAAGGTGTTGTTAGCAATGCTGCTCCAATGGACCTTTCAATAACCAAGAACGTATTTGCATTGTTATTCGGTGCAGTAATCATATTGTTGATTTTCTTAACCGTTGCAAAAGGATACAAGAAAAGAGGTGTTGGTGCTCCAAAAGGCATTCAATCATTATTAGAGATTTTAATCGTCTTCATGAAAGATGAGGTAATTAAGCCATCAGTTGGAAAACACTATGCTAAGTTCTTACCTTTATTGTTGACTATTTTCTTCTTTATCTTCATCAACAACTTAATGGGATTAATTCCATTGTTCCCATTTGGCGCTAACTTAACAGGTAACATCGCTGTTACAATGATTTTAGCATTATTTGTTTTCGTTGTGGTAAATTTCTCAGGAAACAAACACTACTGGAAACACATTTTCATGCCAGATGTACCAGTTGCATTATGGATTTTATTGATTCCAATTGAAATCTTAGGTGTTGTATTGAAACCATTCGTATTGATGCTGCGTTTATTTGCAAACATCACTGCTGGTCACATTATCATCTTAGGATTCTTCAGTTTAATCTTTATATTCGGTCAAAAGAATTTAGTAGCAGGCTATGGTTCTGCAGTATTCTCAGTAGCATTTACTTTGTTCATGAGTGTACTTGAACTATTGGTTGCATTCTTACAAGCTTACGTATTCACTTTGTTGGCCTCATTGTACATTGGTTCTGCAACAGAAGAGCATCACCACGCTGAAGACCACCACTAAAAAAATTCAAACAAAACAATAATAATAAAACCCAAAATAACATGTCAATTTTAGAAATTCTATTACAAACAGTATCAGCCGCCGACCCATCTAAATTAGGTGCTGCAATCGGTGCAGGTTTAGCAGCAATCGGTGCCGGTATCGGTATTGGTAACATTGGTAAAAGTGCTTTGGAAAGTATCGCACGTCAACCTGAATCAACTGGAGATATCAGAGCAAACATGATTGTTGCTGCTGCTCTTGTTGAAGGTGCGGTGTTCTTTGCAATCGTACTTTGTCTACTGATATTGTTCGTTTAATACTATCAGAAGCTGAAAACTTTAAGCAAGGGGTAAGTAATTTTATTACCCCCTTGCTTTACTTTTAATTCAAAACAAAAAAAATCGAATAAAATGGAATTGGTATTACCCGGCGTAGGACTCACATTCTGGATGCTTTTGGTATTCTCTGTGTTGTTATTCCTGTTAAAGAAATTTGCATGGAAGCCCATATTGACTATGCTATCAGAAAGAGAGAACTCTATCGAGGAAGCCTTAAAATCAGCTGATCAAGCACGTGAACAAATGGCGAAATTGCAAAGTGACAACGAAGCACTTTACAAACAAGCCCGTGAAGAGCGTGATCAGATTTTGAAAGAAGCCCGTGAGATGAAAGACAGCATCATAGGTGAAGCAAAACGTTCTGCAGAAGAAGAAGGTAAACGTATGATTATGAAAGCTAGCGAAGAAATCAGCAAACAAAAAGCTGTTGCCATCGCTGAGTTGAAAGGTCAAGTTGCTACTTTATCTGTAAGCATTGCTGAAAAATTGATTAACAATCAACTTTCAAATTCAGAAGAACAACAAAGCATTATTGCCAAACAGGTTAATAGTCTTAACAACAATCAACAAGCCATTGCTTAAGCATGTCTGAAACAAAAATAGCCAATAGATACGCCGAAGCATTGATGCAACAAGCCGTTGCAGACAATCAGCTTTCTGCGGTGGCCGATAGTATGGCCCAGATCAGTGATACTTGTCGCAATAGTAAAGATTTGCGCAATGCATTGAGCAACCCTATCATCAACCCTTTGCAAAAACAAAACGCTTTATTAACTGTGTTTAAATCTAGCAACCCTTTGGTGCTAAATTTCATTAAGTTGGTATGCAACAAAAACAGAGAAAACATCCTTATGGATATCTCTGACTCTTTCCTAGACCTTTACAGAAAAAATCAAGGTATAGAAAAAGTGAGTGTGCAATCAGCTACTGCATTAAACGAAAGTGATAAAACCAGCATTCAACAATATGTTCAGAAAGTAACCGGAGCAAAATCAGTTGAATTGCATACAGAAATAAACCCATCCGTTATCGGCGGTATGGTGATCAAATTTGGCGACAACCTACTAGATTCTAGTGTTTCAGCTAAATTAAGAAAACTTAAAAAAGAATTAAACATAGCATAAAACAAATTATATCATGGCAGAAATAAGACCTGATGAAGTTTCAGCAATCCTGAAACAACAAATAACAAACTTTAAAACTGAAGCCGAACTAGAACAAGTTGGCACAGTGTTGCAAGTGGGTGACGGTATTGCCCGTATCCATGGACTTACTCAAGTTCAATCAGGTGAGCTGATTGAGTTTGAAAACGGCATGAAAGCCATTGTTCTAAACTTAGAAGAAGACAATATCGGTGCGGTATTGTTCGGAAGTAGTACCTTAATTAAAGAAGGTGATACTGTAAGAAGAACAGGCAAAATTGCTTCCATCGATGTAACTGAAGGTATGCTAGGTCGTGTTATCAACACACTAGGTGAACCAGTTGATGGTAAAGGTGAATTAACCGGCGAAAAATTTGAAATGCCTCTAGAACGTAAAGCTCCAGGTGTATTGTTCCGTGAGCCAGTTAAAGAGCCACTTCAAACAGGTATCAAAGCGATTGACGCAATGATTCCAATTGGTAGAGGTCAACGTGAGTTGATTATCGGTGACCGTCAAACAGGTAAAACTGCGGTTGCTATCGATACCATCATCAACCAAAAAGAATTTTACGATAAAGGTAAACCAGTATATTGTATCTATGTTGCGATAGGTCAAAAAGAATCTACCGTTAAACAAGTGGTAAAAACTTTGGAAGAAAAAGGTGCAATGCCATACACTGTTGTGTTGTCAGCTCCATCTTCAGCTCCAGCTCCTTTGCAGTTCTTCGCGCCAATGGCCGGTGCTGCAATCGGTGAGTTTTTCCGCGATAGAGGTTTGCCTGCATTGATCGTTTATGACGATTTATCTAAACAAGCGGTAGCTTACCGTGAGGTATCTTTGTTGCTTAGACGTCCACCAGGACGTGAAGCTTATCCAGGTGACGTGTTCTACTTACACAGTCGTTTGTTAGAAAGAGCTTGTAAATTGAACGCTTCTGATGCTATTACCCAAAACATGAACGACTTGCCTCCTTCATTAAAAGGTAAAGTTAAAGGTGGTGGATCATTAACTGCACTTCCAATTATCGAAACGCAAGCGGGTGACGTATCTGCATACATTCCAACCAACGTAATTTCAATTACAGATGGTCAGATTTTCTTAGAATCAAACTTATTCAACAGTGGTGTGCGTCCTGCGATTAACGTAGGTATCTCTGTATCACGTGTGGGTGGTTCGGCTCAAATTAAATCAATGAAGAAAGTTGCTGGTACTTTGAAACTTGACCAAGCACAATACCGTGAGCTAGAAGCTTTCGCTAAATTTGGTTCTGACTTAGATGCTGCTACCAAATCAGTACTTGAAAAAGGTGTTCGTAACGTAGAAATCTTGAAACAAGGTCAATACGCTCCACAAAGAGTTGACCAACAAGTTGCAATTATCTACCTAGGTTCTAAAGGTTTATTAAACAATATCCCTACTGCTAAAGTAAGAGCTTTCGAAGCTGAATTCTTAGAAGTATTAGAAAGCAAACACAAAGCAACTCTTGATGCTTTAGCTGCTGGTAAAATTGATGACAGCATCACCAATATTTTAGAAGAAGTAGCTAAACAAGTTGGCGCTAATTACAAAGCATAAACCATTTAATTTCGCTCAATGGCAAATTTAAAAGAAGTTAGAAGTAGAATCAGTTCAACCATTTCAACGCAGCAGATTACTAAAGCGATGAAATTGGTGTCTGCCACCAAGTTAAGAAAGGCACAATCTGCAATTATGCAAATGCGCCCTTATGCCGATAAATTAAACGGTGTATTGATGAACCTTGGTGACTCTGCTAATGACGAAAAATTAAGCAAATACTTCAAAGAACAAACTCCTGAAAAAGTTTTGTTGGTTGTAGTAAGTAGCGATAGAGGTTTGTGCGGTGGTTTTAATGCCAACGTGATCAAACGTGCTAAAGCGCTATTGGCTGATGAATACGCTAGCCAAGCAGCTAAAAATAACGTAGACTTTTTGTTCGTTGGTAAGAAAGCATTCGAATTCTTCAAAAAATTCGATTACAATATTAACACCGACTACATGACTACCTTCGCTAATTTGAATGCGCAAACTGGTTTTGCTGTTGGTGACTATATTCTAGAAAGTTTCCTTTCTGGTAAATACAACCGCATCGAAGTCGTTTACAACAAATTCAAAAATGCCGCAACGCAAATCGTTAGCAACGACGTTCTTTTACCAGTATCAATGAATACATCTTCTGTTGCTAAAACAGTAGCTAAAGATTACATCTTTGAACCTAATAAAGTTGAAATTCTTGAAGAGTTAATCCCTCGTTCTATCAAAACCCACTTGTACAGAAGTTTCCTTGATTCTTTTGCTAGTGAGCACGGTGCTCGTATGATCTCTATGGACAAAGCAACTGACAATGCTGGTGAAATTTTGAAACAATTGAAATTGATTTACAACCGTGGTAGACAAGCCGCAATTACCAATGAAATCTCTGAAATCGTTGGTGGTGCAGCAGCCTTGAACGGTTAATCACATCCCATATTTTCAAAAAGCCCGAAATTTATTTCGGGCTTTTTTTATGCTTTTAGGTCAAACCATTCATCTTAAATTAACCTTAAATAAAAATGAATTATATTGCGGGTGTTTATGAAAAAAATTCTCTTTATCCTGACAATTGCCTTTGGCATTTCACTTCATGCACAAATTACCTTAACCCGTGAGCATATCATCAACTACGGTAAAAAATTCGTAATAGCTTATGATGGAAACCTACATGCTTTTGCAGCTTCTGGTGCGAATAAGACTTGGGATTTTAGAGATATAACGGCAAACTACAAAGACAGTTTGCGCTTCGGTGGAGCCGATTGGTTTAAAGGCCATACCAATTTCCCCAATGCCAACTTTGCTTTTATATACTATACCGACACACAGGCTATAAACTACATGCATTTGAATGACTCATCTCTAGGATTTGAGGGATTCTATAACTACACTTCTAGCTCGGAAGATATTGCTCAAACCAAGTCAACACTGGTTCGTTTTCCAAGCACATACAACAGTGCTTTTAATGAAAGCCATGTGTTTATGGGTGGGGTTTTGCGTATCAAACTTGATCCTGATACTGCTGGACCAATGCCATTTATAGATTCTATGCGCATTGATCAGACCCGTTATATCTATTCAAACGTTGATGGTTGGGGAACCTTAAAAACACCACTTGGTAGTTTTTCTTGTTTAAAACAAACCACCTTAGATGTGATGGCTCAAACCTATATGATGAAATCAAATGGCGCATGGAAACTTGCTCCAAACAATGTGCTTCAGAGATTAAAATACCCTTTGCCTAATTACGATTCATCTTACAGTGTAAACTTTTGGACCAACGATGCCAACTACGGTTTTCCTATTATGAGCTACTACTATGGTCCTAGAGACACCGGTACTACAGATATAGAATGGATGTTTGGCAAATCAAGAAAAAGCAGTCTTAATGTTTTCAATACCAAAAACCTATCCTTCTTCCCTAATCCTGCAAACAACAGCATTCAAGTATCTGGCGACTTTGAAAACGTAATTCTTGAAATATGGGACATGCAAGGAAGACACTTAAACAGCTTCAATAATCTTGACTCAAGTATAAATATTGAAACCCTAGAATTGGGTGTTTATGTATTAAAATTCTTGGATAAAAACACCGGCGAGAATTTATCTAGCCAAACATTGATTAAGTCTTAATTGCTTAATTTCTTATTTAATTTTACGGTTTCATAGGCCGTAAACAATGCATCTTCCAACATTTCAGGGTGCACCAATTTTAAATTGATATTGGTCCATCCATGCTTTCCCCACTTGTTAGGGACCGGATAAACATGTTCCAAATTGTATGAACAAAAAGAAGACTGGTCTATTGGCGTTAACTTAACACAAGCCCTAGATTCTTTGACATTAAGACTCGCAAAGATTCGGTTTTTAATTTTAAAAGAAACAATGTGGTGGTGAGGCGCTTCTGTTACAGCATCTAGCCTTTGAATAATGCTTAAGAAATGTGACTCCAAAGACATAAACTAAAATTTGCTGTTGGGAACCGTGTTGTTACTTGCCACCAAAACAGCATCAGAATTGACAAACTTAGATGCCTTCATGTAAATCTTGTTCGGATAGTAGGCAAACAAACACACGCCGTTGCTAATGGTCTTTGACAAGGCGGCAATAACTTTTTCAGATACAGCTGGGCAACCTAGACTGCGCCCCAAACGTTGGTTTTGTCTGATAAATGATTCATCAACATAATCAGCACCATGAATTACGATGCCTCTATCTAAGGCATTGCTGTTAAACGCTTTTTCAACGCCATGCATGCGAATAGACAAATCGTGTTTGCCTTGGTATATGTCGCCCGTTACAAAGAAACCCAAACTGGTTTGAAACGAATTAACCTTGTTAGAAAATTGTTTTGCGAACTCATTCCCACTATTTCTGCCATGGGCAACCAACTCGTGGTGCAGCAATTTCATCGCTTTTAGGTCTACAACCCAAAAACGTTTCACATTTGCTGATAAAGAATAGTCGATAAATGCCAGTATGTTTTTCTTACCCAGTTGACCTTGCTCTAAAAGCTTGGCATAACCCTTTAAAGCCAAGTTAAACACTTGTTTCTGAGGGCGGTTATGGGAAGTAAACAACTTAGAATATGCTGAATCTAAAAAATTCGAATATGTTTCAGAGGATGTGTAAAAATACAGGGCAGTTTCATCGCTGCAATTCTTTGCATCTAACTCAGATTCTGTATTTTGACCATCCAAAATAAGCTTCTGATTGTCCGATTCGATAAAACGAAAAGACAATACGCAAAAAATACTAAAAACGATTGATATTGAGGTGTTTATACGCGACATCCGAGAGAGAACTTACAAAATACGTGCCAAGTATTAACATTTTATGAACTTTTTTATAGTATTTTCAGACTTCAGTTCCAAAAATCTTTCATCCACAATTTTAACAAGAATCCAATTTTATGGACAAGTTCAATTGAGGAATATTTTCAAATGTAAACTTTGGTGTAATATATCCCTATTCGGCAAACGAAGTGCGGGTTAATTGAAAGCAGAAAAGGCCAATAGAAAACATTATTGAATTCCATTGAAATGCTTATTTTTGTTGCTAATTTAAACATGTCTTCCACCTCTATGACAAATAAGACCCTACTTTCGGCCATTGAAGATGAAATCATCAAATTGGAGCGCAAACTTAGTCCTGAAAACAAAGACCTCATTCAGAATTGGGATGCCTTAGTGGCCAAGTATAAAAATGAAGATTATGTGTTTAAAGTGCGCGATAAAGAAATCCGCATCAAAACACATACTGAAAGTCTTAGTCACACGCCGATAGCAAAAGTTGCTTTGCCAAAATTCAAAGCTTGGGGCGACCGTTTGAGATGGCAATTGCAAGAAAACATTCCTGGTGAATTCCCATACACTGCTGGTATTTATCCTTTCAAACGCGAAGGCGAAGATCCAACCCGTATGTTTGCTGGAGAAGGTGGACCAGAGCGTACCAACCGCCGTTTTCACTACGTGAGTTTAGGCATGCCGGCAAAACGTTTGTCAACTGCATTTGACAGTGTTACCCTTTATGGAAACGACCCACATGTTCGTCCAGATATTTATGGAAAAATAGGCAATTCAGGTGTGAGCATTTGCTGCCTTGATGATGCTAAAAAACTATACAGTGGTTTCGATTTAGCTGATCCAAAAACATCGGTGTCTATGACCATCAACGGTCCAGCCCCAATGCTACTTGGATTTTTCATGAATGCGGCTATTGACCAACAATGTGAGAAGTACATCAAACAAAACAATCTTGAAGCTGAAGTTGAAGCAAAAATAAAAGCTATTTATGCAGCCAATGGGGCGGCCAGACCGAGTTACCAAGGTCCATTGCCAGAGGGCAACGACGGTTTAGGCCTTATGTTGCTTGGCGTGACAGGCGATCAAGTTTTGCCAGCGGATGTTTACCAACAAATAAAAACCCATACCCTTTCTCAAGTAAGAGGTACGGTGCAAGCCGATATTTTAAAAGAAGACCAAGCGCAAAACACCTGTATTTTTAGTACTGAATTTGCCTTGCGTTTAATGGGTGATGTTCAAGAATATTTCATCAGCAAAAAGGTCCGCAATTTTTACTCCGTATCTATTAGTGGATACCACATTGCAGAAGCAGGTGCCAATCCTATAACCCAATTGGCCTTTACCTTGGCCAATGGTTTTACTTACGTAGAATACTATTTAAGCCGCGGAATGGACATCAATGAATTCGGTCCTAACCTATCGTTTTTCTTTAGCAATGGTATAGATCCTGAATACGCGGTTATTGGTCGTGTTGCTAGAAGAATATGGGCAAAAGCCATGCGCGATAAATACGGCGCCAACGAAAGAAGTCAGATGTTAAAATACCACATCCAAACCAGTGGTAGAAGCTTGCACGCTCAAGAAATTGACTTCAACGATATCCGCACAACCTTACAAGCTTTGTATGCTATTTACGATAACTGCAACAGCTTACACACCAATGCATACGACGAAGCCATCACAACACCTACAGAAGAATCTGTGCGTCGTGCTATGGCCATACAATTGATTATTAACCGTGAATTGGGCTTGGCTAAAAACGAAAACCCAATGCAAGGTTCATTTATCACCGAAGAATTAACCGACCTTGTGGAAGAAGCTATTTTAATGGAGTTCGACCGTATTACAGAAAGAGGTGGTGTTTTAGGTGCTATGGAAACCATGTACCAACGTGGTAAAATCCAAGAAGAAAGTCTTTATTACGAAACGCTTAAACATACTGGCGAATTCCCAATCATTGGTGTTAACACATTCTTGAGCAGCAAAGGCTCACCAACAGTTTTGCCTAAAGAAGTTATCCGTGCTACTGAAGAAGAAAAGCAATACCAGATTTCAATGTTGAACAATTTGCACGCCCATTTTGCAGATTTAATTCCAAAAGAATTAAGACATCTTCAAGAGGTTGCAATCAAGAACGAAAATCTATTCGAAGCCTTAATGGAAGCCAGCAAAGTTTGTTCATTGGGACAAATTACAGCGGCGCTATTTGAAGTTGGCGGGCAGTATCGCCGGAATATGTAGGGAGGGGGCAAGGGCAAGA
>JAOASJ010000029.1 GCA_030158725.1 Bacteroidia bacterium | reverse complement strand
TCCAAACTTTCTGACCAATATCATAAGCCATATAGAACAATATACTTTTTAAATTGTTAAGTTTGCATCCCGATATGAAAGAAAAAATTGCCATTATAGGCGGCGGATTGAGTGGATCTCTACTTGCAATATGCCTAGCAAAACGCGGTGCTCAAGTTGAATTGTTCGAACGCCGTGGTGACATTAGAAAAGGCCAAGCAGATGCAGGCCGTTCAATTAACCTAGCCCTTTCAACCCGAGGCATTGAAGCATTAAAACGTGTTGGACTTGCCGAGCAAGTGCTTAACGACGCCATTCCTATGAACGGCCGCATGATGCACAGTGTCGATGGTCAACTAACCTACCAAGCCTATGGCAAAGAAGGTCAATACATCAATTCGGTTTCCCGTTCTTTGTTGAACATCAAATTGCTTGAACTTGCCGATGAATTTGACAATGTAAAAATCCTTTTCAAACAAAAATGTGTAGATGTTGATTTGAACAAAAACACCGCCGTTTTGGAAGATGAACACGGTGTGCAAACTAGCATCACCGCTGATATTATTTTTGGTTCTGATGGTGCATTCTCAGCTGTGCGCAGTGAAATGCAAAAAACCAACCGTTTTACCTATTCTCAAACCTACGAAAACTACGGATATAAGGAATTGGAAATAGTTCCTGGACCAGACAACAGTTTTCAAGCTGAAGAACACGCATTGCATATTTGGCCAAGAGGTGAATTCATGATGATTGCCTTGCCTAATCCAGGCGGTAACTTTACCTGTACTTTGTTTTTACCCTATGAAGGTGAAAGAAGTTTTGATAAACTGCAAACTCCTCAAGAAATTGAAGCTTTCTTCAAGCAGTATTTTGCTGATGCCATACCAATGATGCCGAATTACGTAGAGGACTTCATGAGCAATCCTACCGGCAGCTTGGCCACCATACGCTGTAACCCTTGGGTGTACAAAAAATTTGCTTTGATTGGCGATGCAGCCCATGCAGTAATACCTTTTTACGGTCAAGGCATGAATTGCAGTTTTGAGGACGTTAAAGAATTGGATGAAATCATAGAAGAGCATTATCCGAACTGGGACAATATCTTTAAGAAATACCAAGAAGCGCGTATTAAAAACGCCAATGCGATTGCAGACTTGGCTTGTAAGAATTTTGTAGAAATGCGCGACTTGGTTGGAAGACCAGAGTTTATGCGTTTTAAGAAAATTGACAACGATTTATGTGCCCACTACCCTGAGATGTACAAGAGCCAATACGAATTGGTTTCATTCTCTAAAACGTCTTACAAATATGCGCAAGACATGGGTTATAAAAACGAAGCTTTGATTGCCCATATCATGGAGCACAATTTGGATACCGATATTCAAAATGCAGCGGTAATTAAACCACTCATCGAACGATTTATTTTAAATTAAAATTACAGATACCCTAGTGAAAGCGCATATTAATTATGCGCTTTTTTTTTGCAAATTTCTTCATACACACCATCCCATAAGGCAATGCGTTGCTGCAATGAGCGCAGGCTGTATTGTTTTGCTTCTTCCCAATAGGCAGGATTGTTTTGACACAAATGCTCGGTCATGGCCAAAGCCAAATGGCTGTGGTGGTCGCCATCCACTTCAATATGTCTTTCTAAATAGTATTTAAAAACAGAAATACTTTCAGGGAATTTTTGATGCAGTTCGTTGACCAAACTTAAAAACATTCCTGGAATTAAGTCTTCGCGGCCAAAGGTAAAAATGGCAGCTTGCAAATAGGCTTTCTCACTTCGAATAACTTCGAAAGTAAAATCCACAAATTGGCGAGCGGCCTCAGGGGTGTTCGATTCTTGGTAAGCTGCTTCAAAGCTGTAGCCTTGTTTGATGCCTTCAACAAAATTCAAAATTGGTCCCTCGTTGGCCCCACATTGTTGCATACCATCGATGTACAATTCAAAGTGGCTTTTGCGCACCCCGTTGGCATCTACATCTGACTCCTCGCCCACCACAATTTCATTAATCAAATGGCGGGTATCGGCAGAACCGGTAGGATACCAAGGCACAGAAGTACAGGTTAATTTATTTTGCAATGACTTAAGCAAAGACATAAAATCCCATACCGCATAAACGTGGTATTTCATGAATATTTGCAGGTCGTTAAGGTCTTGTATAACTGAATAAACTTTATGGTTTATAATTTCTTGACGAAGGGGCTCTATACTGGCTTTGAGTTTCTCTATTTCTGTTGACATTTGGGCGGCGAAAATACTATTTTTTAGTAGTAACAAAGATGGAGGGGAGAAGTTTTGGGTAACTTAGAGATATTCTGGCAAAAGGGTTTAGGGTCTAGCGTCTAGGGTATAGTTTTTTTTTCTGACAAGCCTTGAGATTTCGATAGTTTTTGTATTTAATTATCCTAAAGGAACGAAATTATTTTTGTTTCGTTCTAATAAGAAATCATAATCATGTTCTATAAAAGGTCCAAAACTAGACCCTATCCCCTAATCCCTATCCCCTAGGTGTTATTCCGCATACTCATTAATCAACCTTACCATTAGGTCTTTTAAGAATTCAACTTCAAAATATCCAACGGTTGGTTTTAGATGGTCGTCGCCTATTCCACTGTCGTTGGTTACAAACACATAGGTTCCGTTGCTGGCAATAGAAAATGCTCTTAACAAAAATTCTGTTTCTTGATCGACACCACTGGCAGCAATGGGTATAATTTTTATGCCTTTTTCTTTGGCCTTTTTTAGGCTGGCGGACAAACTGGCTATAACATTTTCGTTAAAGTGAGGTGGTGCATCTAGGACCAAAAACAGAATGCGGGTTTTTGCAGAAGACGACCAATTCAAATCGTTGATGGCGCTGTTCAAAGCCGTGTGGACCGCCTCAGGCCAGTCGCCTCCCCCATCTGCGCTTTGTGCTTTGATGTAGCTAACGGTGTTGCTGTTGTCGGCACTAAACTGAGAAAACTTGCTTACATATTCATCGCCATCATCTTTATAAAACACAGCGCCTGTATTTAAAATTGAATTTGGGTTTCTCGCTTTTACACGGTTAATCACATCGTACAATTCTGTTTTTACATATTCCATTTCATCGCCCATAGAGCCCGTTGCGTCAACAACAAATGCCAAGTCAATAGCCTCAGGTTTTACAGACACCTCAGAAAGATGTAAAACATTAAGCCCTGAGTCGAATAAAATTAAATTCGATTTGCTGTAATTGATTTGTGGAAGTTTCAGACTGAAATCGTTGATGTTCAAAGGACCAGTAATTTGGCTAGGGTGTATGAAAAAATCTATACGCCCTTTGTTATCGGTTTTGCCACTTGCAAAAACACTGGCGTTTTGATAGAGTTCAATTTTATAATCTACGATAGGCAATGAATCTGAACCGAGGGCTAATACTGAAATTCGGTTTTGGGTATTAAATCCCCATTGGTTGACAAACTTTTTATAGCTTGCATCTTTCATTAAGTTTTGCCAAAACGACCAACTGTCCAAATCGTTCCATTCGCCAGCAGTCATACCCGTTTTTCCACCACCAACCTTGTGTGAACCGTCTGAGCTAGGTCCTCCTGACATATCGTTGCCTGACTCTTTGTCTTTGGAACAAGAAGTCAGAAAAAGGAAAAGAATAAGAATGTAATTAATTGCTTTCATACGTGCATTACTTAGACGCAAACTAAGAAAACAATGTGACATTAAAATCAACAAACGGTAATTAAATTTCTAATCCTTGAAAAATGGAATCCCTTTAACATTTGTATAGCCTATCAAATCGCCTT
>JAOASJ010000028.1 GCA_030158725.1 Bacteroidia bacterium | reverse complement strand
TAAACACTTGCATTAGAAGCTTGTGCTAAGGGTTAAACGAACACCGCTGAAAGCTGGTTCTATCCTACAGATACCACCTGTGCAGTTCATACCTTGTACTTGCTTAATGTAAGCCAAAGTAAACACACTAGCACCTTCTGTGTACCCTATGTATCCACTGTAATAATGCAGAATTTCTTCTGATATAATGCCTTTAGAAAACGATGATCTATGTGGTTCAATGTTTACCATATCTCCTACACTAAAACTCCAATGTGGTGCATGGTTCAATTCGATAATTGCGTTGGCAAAACTTCCTAAATCTTGATCCGTTTTAAGATATTGTGCCTCTACACGCAAAGATGTTTTCTTACTCAACTTATACGTAATTTCCATAAATGGCGTAATGGTTTTTACATCTGCATAGGTGCTGTCGACTACCTTTTGCTCAAAACGGCTTTGGTCATAGAAAATCGATTGAACCCCTAATTTTGCTTTGAATTTTTTATTGAATTTGTGCTGAACCTCTGCATAGTATTCACTGAACAAGTGCTTAGCATTTCCCATGGTATCTCCATTGGATTTTAAGCTTTTAACATTTGAAACGTTAAAGGTAAAAGTAGTTCCTCTTCTTGGTGTAACAATCAACTCACCTTGGTAAGCGTTCTCTCCCAAAAACTGAGTAACTGCATTGTATCTTGCCAATAGTCTGTAAGTATTTTGTCTTGTGATTGAAGGAATATAAGCAATCAATCCATTGTTCAATTGTTCGTAAGGAGATGTTCTAAAACTGAAATTTTCAATATGCTTGTATTGTAAATTAGCGCCAAATGAAAACTGCTTTTTCTTGCCCAAGTTGGCTTTTGAGTAATTCAAAGTACTATAGAAAATACGTCCATCACGGTTGATTAACATATCAGAAGTTTGATTGGTAATGGCTTCTTTGGTTTTGTAAATATACTCTCCGTAGATTGATAAGTCTTTAAAGGACACCTTGCTGTATCCATTAAATGAATATGTGTTGTATTTAGGGTCAAATTTGGTTTCTAACGCTTGAGAATTAATTTGATCCGCTACAGTGTTCATAGTAGCCTGATCTAGCGCTCTATTAACCGTTGATGCACCGCTCATAACATTTAACACTTTGAATAATTTATAACGGTACTCTGCATTAAATCCTTTGATGGCTGAAGGAGACATTTGAAAACGATCGCCTGAGAATATATTACCTTTCTGTTGACCAGCAAATGCTTTAATGGCTAAATTTTTATAATCGTATTTAACCCTCAAACCCTGAATCGCATAGTCTAATCCCAACATGCGTTCTTCGTAGGCTCTAAATATCATACCAGTTGCAAATTGATCATAGAAATAACCTGCGGTAATATTCAATCCTCCAATATCTTTTGAAGCTTGCCAGAATCCTATGCCTTGTTTGTTATACACGCCTTGAGGATTTAACAATGGTGAATTGTTAAACATATCATAACGCATTGAAAAGGAATACCCTTTTAAATTGTAATTTAAAAACAACCAAGCATCAGCGCTGCTTTTATATTTGTTGTAAACCTCAGTGGTAGCGCCAATTTTAACATCTCTGTCGTAAAACTGTCCGTTGCTCATGAAGTTACCTGAGAACTCTCCGCGGTCATTGCTCTGAGCAAACGCTGAAAGCCCCATACCAATCGAACTGATTAAGATTAATACCTTTTTCATTTGGCAACGAAAATAAGAAAATAAATGCAGAAGGAAAAATAAGTACTTGAGCTCTTATCACCACAAAACCACCAAAACAATGAAACGACTGACCGACTTTTGTTTTGCTTACTATTCGCTTTATATTGCTTGGAAAATAAACGCAAGTACTCTTTTCAATATTGACAACAATATTGATATCTGGGAACTACCCAAAATCCCTACGTAACTTTCTCAATCTTTTAATGTGGCTTTGCTTCAAGTATAGGCAATCCTGCTTCTGTTGGAATATAAATTCTTTCTCCTTTTTCTCCTTGCATATTTTGTATCATTAAATACTTTAAATATTCGGTATTACCTTTAAGAGAATTTCCAATTATTTCATTTGCTTTTGCTACGCCATATGCCCTTTCAATTTCTGCTTGTGCTTCTGCTTTTGCAATTTTAACTTTAGCTTCTGCTTGCAAAGTAGCACTTTCATTTTCAGCTTTGGCTGTTTCAATCATCGCTTTTTTTGATGATTCAGACTCTATAAGAATAGATTTGCCTCGGTTTTCTGCATCTTTGTATGACTGCTCTCTATCATACTCTCTATACCAACTACAAGACGACAATGTAAGTAGAACGACTAAACCTAAGATGTTTGTTTTTTTCATGATATTTTATAATTTAATTTGTTCAATTGTATCAGTTAAAAAGTCCTTATTTTCCCATTCGTTATTCAAATTTAAAAGCATTGATGACATAAAAATCTGAATCTTAGATTATAATACGATTGGGGATTTTAAGACTTTCCCTTTGAAAACATTTTTCGCAATACAATACCTATATGTGCTAATATATTTGGCACCAAACCATAGTGCGACTTCAGCACCTCATAGCGCTCTTTATTGCTGGCTTTTCTTTGTACACTCGAGAATCCATCGACGGTAAAACAAGCCAAGACGGCACCCAAATTGACCACATTTTTACAAGCTTTCAAACAGCGAATCATCCAATCGATGTCAGACACATAACGGTATTTTTCGTTGTAAGGGAGGGCCAAACTGCGCTTAATTACAAACGACTGATGACCGACATTCATGCCCATCCTAAAAGAAGTCCAACTTAAATTGTCTGGTAATTTCCTGGTTGTAAACTCTGACCTTAAGCCCAAATGTTTTCCCTCTGCATCCACCATCATGGTTTCTCCATAAACGGCATCTGGTGCTTGTTTCAAAACATTTAAAATTGTTTCAATGGTTGAAAATTCTTCTACATAATCGCCTGAATTAAGAAACCAAACATAGTCGCCTGTGGCCATTTCCAAACCCTTATTCATGGCATTGTATATACCTTTATCAGATTCAGAAATCCAATTTTTAGTTAGGGTTTGGCTTTCCAAAAAATCTTTAGTCCCGTCCTTAGAACCACCATCAACCACAACTATTTCTAGTTCATTAAAAAAGTCATGTCCATTAAAAACCGCTAAGGTTTTTTGTAAACCTTTTAAATTGTTATAAGCAATACTTATGACCGAAAGCCTCATGCTTTCTCAGCAAAATAGTTTTTAATCCAAAGACCAATCATCAACAACATACCTAAAAGTATAGCCAATGATAGATATTTTTCAATATAATCGGTTGTGTTTTTGCCTTTATCAAATACCATTTTAATGGTGTGCTGACCGGCTGGAACTGCCAAACCTCTTAAGGTATAATCTACTTTATTTAATTGTGCTGGTTTGCCATCTATTTCCACTCTCCAGTTGTCGTACCATATCTCAGAGAACACCAAGTATCCATTGTTTGCATTGTTTACGGTATAAACCATAGTATCTGGATGGTAAGAATTTAATTTGGCAGAACTGCTGCTATCCAATACAAAACTTGCTGCACTTAAGGTTTTGTTTTGCTCGAAATCAGAATTGAATGTTGCTTGCGTTTTAGGATCAGATTTTTTCAATAATTCCATTTCATCGGCAGCATTCTTCGCAGAACTTAGGTTTTGAACAAACCATGCATTTCCATTCATAGTGGTTCTTGGAATTACACCGCGTCTGTTGCCTGAATCTAAACCAATCATGTATTTGCAATTCAACATATCTAAGCCTTTTTCTCTGTATGCTTCTTGGGCAAATAAATTCGAAATCACGTCTTGGTAACGGCTTAATTTGGCTGGATCATATCCACCTATCATTTTATGGAAAGCTGCACCTTCATTGTCGTTAAAAGGGTCATTGGTCAAGTCAAATACTCTGTAATGAATATCAGGATCAGATAGAATTTGCTTATCTGCTAAATCTGGCACACGGTCGGTAACAGTACCTTTCTCGAATGTAAATTCATCCCAGCTTAAATACCTCCAATCCACACCAATTAAATCAACTGCACCTAAAACGCCAATTAATCCAATTGCCAAGGTGCGTTGT
Source organism: Bacteroidia bacterium (assembly GCA_030158725.1). Lineage (GTDB taxonomy): Bacteria > Bacteroidota > Bacteroidia > NS11-12g > UBA955 > JABMMZ01. Next base: position 14,499 of record JAOASJ010000028.1, on the reverse strand, counting down.
GCTTTCTTCGTATACCAAGCCCACAACAAACCGAACGCAAGTGAAATAAATATGAATGACCTGAAGGCATCGCTTTGCAACATAGAACCACGGTCTTCTTTCAATACAGAAATTAAATTTCCATTTCCTCCTTTTTTCAATTGCTCGTCAACTACCCCGCCTAAGTCCATGAAAGAAGGACCGGCAACTGCCATTAACAAACAGAATCCACCAACTACGTAATAGGCAATTTTAACCATGTCCCATTCGGTTTTCACCGTTGTATCAGCTGCTGCTTTTGGCACTGCACCTTTAACGTTTGCATTGGCTTTTTGATCTTTCCAAGTATCGTATAATTGTTTAAGTCCTAAGAAACCTACCAATGGCATAGTTACTTGGGCAATACAAAACGCCATCATTGGAGTTCTGAACTTATTGAAGTATGGTAGATGATCGAATAAGAAGTCGTTGATTACAGCAAAGTGTTTACCCCAACCAAGTATAAATGAAAATACAGTTAGCGTTAACAAAGCCCATTTAACACGGTCTTTCACAATGATCATTCCCAATACAAATAGGAAAATTATGATTGAACCAATATAAATTGGACCAGAGGTGAAGGTTAAATCACCATGGTACATTGGCAATCCTTGAGCCAATGCTTCTTCGTTTTGTGTTGCTTCGAAAAACTTCGATTTGGTTGTCAATTTTTCAGAACTACTACCACCGTAGAAATTCGGAATTAACAAAGTGAAAGTCTCTGCTTTTCCATAACTCCAATCGAAAGCATAATCTCTTTCCAAACCATTTTGACCAGTTTTAGTGTCTGTTTTATGTTCACCAACTTTAGCCATATCATTTCCACCACGCATGGTGTTGTCGGCAAACTTGGACGTCGATTTAATTTTTGTGATATTGGCACCTACTCCCGCTCCCACTGCCAGTATCGAAATCAAACTTGCAATAATTAATTGCTTGATTTGTTTTTCTTGAACCAATTTCACCAAATAGTAAACCCCCATAACCAATAAGCAAATAATGGTATAGAAGGTAATTTGATAGTGGAAATAATAAACTTGTAAAGCCATGTTAAAGGCTAAAGTGATACCACCGCTTAAGTATTTGCCTGAAAACAACCAATGCAATGAAGCAAGGATAGCTGGCATTAAAGCCATAGCCAATACTTTGGTATAATGCGCTGCTTCAACACTGCTTATGCTATAACTTGCAAATCCGTATGCTATGGCCGCTAAAGCTCCATAGAGTGGTTTAACCTTGAAGGCCGACATCAACAAATAAAAACCAATGAAGGATAAAAATAATATTTGAAAAGGATAAGCTGTATGGCTAAATGGGGTTAAGTAGTTGTAACTTTTAACTTGGTTGCCAGAAGGTTTTCCTTTGATCATGGTTGAAGGCATACCAGAAAAAATGGCGTTGGTCCAACCAGGGAACTCACCATCTTTATCGGTGTATTTAACCAATTCTGTACCCTTTAATAAACCTTGGGTAACGTCATCTTCTTTGTGGCTATAACCATTGAATGTTCTTATGTAATAAACATATCCTACAAGGAAAAAAGCCAACAGCACCAATGCATGTGGCTTTACATCTTCAAGCAACTTTTTAAAGTTCATACGGCAAATATAGGGGCAAACTCTGATAGAAAGATTTTTTCATGAATAAAATTTTTGATGTAATTTGCCCCAATGAATCCGAGTCCTAAAATTCTGCATTTAAGTGCCAGCGATAGCGGTGGTGCTTATGTATTTGCAGAAAACTTAATTACAGGACTTCAATCGCATAACATCAACGCCAAACACATTGTGTACAGCGGCGAGCACGAATCTTTTTATTTTACTAAATTCAAGAAACTTGACCACTTTATAAAATTCTCTTTGCATGCCGCTGAAAAGTTTATGCAACTGTTTTATGAAAAAGACAAAGATGTGCGGTTCAAATTTTCTATGGGCAAGCCAGGTATTCCTGCTTACATGCTCAAAAAAATCTGTAAAGATTACGACATCATCCACTTGCATTGGATTAATAAAGGGTTCATCAATGTCAAAGATTTAGCAGTCCTCAACAAACCAATTGTATGGACTTGCCATGACTTATGGCCCATAAGCGGAGGTTGTCATTTGAGCTACGATTGTCAAAACTTTCAAAAAGAATGTGGCAATTGTCAGTTTATGAAAAACCCAAGTGGGCACGATTTATCCAATTCACTGCACCAACAAAAAGCGGATTTATACAAAAAACTGAATTTAAGTTTTGTCAGCCCCAGTGCTTGGATGGACCAAAATGTCGCGAATTCAAGTTTGGGCAAAAACCACAAACACCTGAGCATAAACAATGGTGTCGACACCAAGGTTTTTAAGTACAAAGCCAATGGTTCGGATAAATTTGTCATCGGTTTTGTTGCTGCCAATTTGAACGACAAAAACAAAGCTTTATACAGACTTATTGAAGCCATAAAATTATTACCAAATCCATCAGACTTCAAGCTTCTTTTGGTCGGTAATAAAAAACACGATTTTGAATTTGAAATCCCAATTGACTACACGCACGTTTCAAATATTCAAAGCAAAGAAGCCATGGCTGAACAATACCAAAAAATGGATTGTTTGGTCTGTACTTCAAGTATTGAAACTTTCCCTACAACCTTAATGGAAGCCTATTGCTGTGGTGTTACGGGACTGGGCTTTAAAGTTGGTGGCATTCCAGAAATCATAGAAAAAATGGATGGCGAATGCGCCCCTGCTTTTGATATCAATGCCTTGAGTGTTTTGATTCAAAATGCTTCAAAAGAAAGAGGAGATAAACAGCAAATATCTGAAAAAGCAAAAGCGGTTTTTGGATTAGAAAAAACCGCTTTTGAATATCTAAAAGTTTATACTGAATTATTCAATAACAAAGCTTAATCGCTTTGTTAATAGTGCATTTTGTAAGACCATGTGGTATACACCGGCAGCCAGTCCTGATGTTTCTGAAATTTCAGTTTCTCCATTTTCTAAAGAAGAATTCGCTACCAATTTTCCATCACTGCTGTATATTGCATAATCAATTCTTCCAATCAAATCAGTTTGGATGTTTAATACATCATTTAATTTTAAAGGATTAGGATATAGAACTAGAATAGGTGAATTGTTGTTGTTTTTAATCAAATCGTCAATTGAGCTGCTGTTCGAGCATGAATTGTATTTCACACGCATGATGCCAGATTCTACGTTGCCAGAACCACCGATATTGATTCTACCCCCTGTAACAATAGCTGAATCACCATACATTGCGATAGCTTCTATAATTTCATCTGCGTCAATATTGTAACGTGAAATAAACAAACCATTGCTTGCAAAGGCGTTGTCTAAACTTCCATTGGCTTTAAATTTTGCTATGTAAGACGATTTATAGCCATTGTATAAAATAAATCCACCTAAAAACAAATCACCTTTGCAGTCTTTCAGTATCTGTTGGAAGCCAGATAAATCTGCATTTGCATCATCAAAATAACCATTGCTTGCAAAAGATGTATTAATGGCACCTGTTAACAAACAAGATACCAGCAAGGCTTTTTGATTGCTATTTGAACTAATATAATTTCCATTCACCACGACTTCATTTGACTTCAAACAAACATCATAAAGATTGGTTGGATTGCCATTGTAAACGATTTTTTTAATACAATTTCCATTAAAACTGTTGATTGAATTCCCATTGGTATCCACCAAGCAAATCAATCCCTCTGGAGTTGTAATGTTATTACTAATGCCTGCAACGGCAATTCTGTTGTTTGACATATCTATGTCAATACCAAATAAACGTTCATTGTAGCTATTTGTACTAATATATATACCCCCAATTTGACCAAAACGGTTATCTAAGGTTCCATTAGGTGTTACTTTCCAAACAGCACTTTTTAGAACAGTTGACACAGTCATGTAACCCGCCAAAAATATTGAACCACTCGGCGCCACTTCCATAGCCCAAGCATCGCAATTGAAGTTGTTCGGATTGATGATTAAAACCCCATTATTCCCAAAGGTATTGTCTATAGTTCCGTTGTTGTTGACACGCAAAACAAAAGCTCTAAAGTAAGCACCTGCAGAGTTTTGCCCACAGATTAAATACTTCCCATTGCTCAAAGCCTTTACACAACGACCGTAATCGTAATCTGAATTTATATCAAAACTAAATTGACCGGCACTACCAAAACTATTGTCTAAAGTGCCGTTGCTGTTATAGCGGGTTAGAAAAATATTTTTAGTTGACGAGCTGCGGTCGTGCCCCAAGACCAAAGTCTTCATGTCTTTGTCTACACAAATACTGTTAGCCGTTTCATTACTGGAATTAATTTTTCCAGTTGAATTAAAGCTTGCATCCAAAACACCATTTTGAGCAGAAATGGTAAATGCAGAAAATGCAATTGCGACGAATAAAGTAATTTTTTTCATGATGGAATGACAAATTATAGTTTTACGAAAATACAATTTATTTAGAAAAAATCAAATCCGCTATTTTGAGGCTCAATAGTTTAGCCGATTTTTCGTCTAGGTGACTGGCATCATACGAATGTATTTTAGAATCATGAACCTTTATGCATTCTATACCTTCTGCTTCTATCTTATTGAATAAATCTTGACAGAAATTGTCGGTTAATTTATCTTCTAAAATCTGCATGCGCAAGGTTGTTGGTATCCTTATCGCCACAATTCTTATACCCTCTGACTTTAAGACCTGCAATGTTTCTAAAAATACCCTCACCGCAAAGGTGTCAATCTTATTGGCTTTTAATTGTTTGTAATACTGATTTATCGCTGCCGTCGAATCGTAGGGCAATTTGCCTGAACCTACAAAGCCCGAATTCAAATTGAACTTCTCCAAATAGAATTCCTTATGCTTGTATTTTACAAAATCAGAAATGGCATAACGCCTAAAAACAGATAGCTCAGGGTAAATATGTTTTTTGATCCACAAGTCTTTTAGATCTTGAGATTCTACTTTCCTTAAATGTCCATTTTCTTGTGAACTCTCAATAAATGAATTAGGGGAAATACCAATCAATAATATCTTTTTCCCTCCTTGTCTTAACAACGCTTTTGCCTTTTGAAGTATATATGGTTCTAGGCCTGCGCTGCTAAAACCAAAATTAAAAGCCTTGATTTTTGAACCTTTTATTTTAAAATACTGTGCTTCAATTTCCTCTGGATCGATTCCTCTGTAAACTCTTGAATCACCTACTGCAACAATATCATAACTTGAATCTGCTGTAACCTTATTGGCCCAAAAACTTTCCTTCAACATGTTGTTGCTGGTATTTAATTTCAATAATGAAAAATACATCAACACAAATATCAGCGGCAATCCAATAAAGAAAGTTAGCGTTTGTCTCTTGGCTGATATGTTTCGTTTAATCGCTCCCATTAAAATTGAAAATAAATAAACCCTTGTTCCTCTCCTCTAAAAAATACAAGCATGCAAACAATCAATGCCCAAAACAAGCCTTGCAAAATCCAATGTTTAAAAGGATTAATAAATTTCTTATACAATGGGTACAACTCAACAAACACGCCAATTAATATCCAAACAGTGGCACTGTTGCTTATGAGTTCCATCCATTTTACATTGTGCTTAAACGCAAACATATTGCGCACAACAAATAAGGCATCATCTAAGTTGCTGGCCCTAAAAAACACCCAAGCTACCAATACCCCAATGAAAACAATTATGGGATACTTTTTAAAAGTTAATAAGGGTATTCTTGATGCGAAATGTCTTCTGTAAAAATTTTCAAGCGATAAAAAAAGTGCGTGCAAACCACCCCAAATAATAAAAGTAAAATTCGCTCCATGCCATAAACCTGAAAGCAACATGGTTGTCCACCTGTTTACCTCTGATCTGAACTTTCCTTTGCGGTTGCCCCCTAAAGAAATGTAGACATAGTCTTTGAAAAAACTTGATAATGAAATATGCCAACGGCGCCAGAATTCACTGAAACTGCCCGATAAATATGGATGGTTAAAATTCAATCTGAAATGTATGCCACATAATTTTGCTAACCCGCGTGCGATGCTGCTATAACCATTGAAATCGAAGTAAATTTGAAAGGCAAAACCTATCATACAATACCACCAAGTTAATGAATCAGTTGTGGTGTGAATGTCTTCAAACTGGGCATTTACCATAATGGCAATATTATCAGCCAAAACCATTTTCAAGAAAAATCCCCATAAAATAGTTTTGCAAGCATTGACAATTTGAAGATGGTTTAATTGATGAGATTTATTCAATTGAACCAAGACTTCTTTAGCCCTTATGATTGGCCCCGCCACCAAATGTGGGAAGAAAGAAATGAAGGCCATGAAATGCAAAATATTCTTTGCAGGCTCTGCCTTTCTTCTATACAAATCGATGGCATAACTCATGGAGTTGAAGGTGTAAAAACTAATCCCTATGGGCAACACCAAAGAATATTCATGAATGGTATCGGCATAACAAGTAGTTAATCCGATATCATTCATCCAATCGTTAAATTCATGAATCAACCAAACACTGTATTTGAAAAAACAAAGCGAGGCTATATTGGTCACCATTGAAACAGTCAACCAAAATTTCTTGCGTTTTTCAGAACGGTAAATTTGTTGCCCACAGAAATAATCGACACTCCCTGTTCCCAATAATAAGAACATAAAACGCCAATCCCACCAAGCATAGAATACAAATGACATGATACAAATCCACAACCATTTTGCATTGTTGTTTTTCTGCACCCAAGGCCAGGCAGCAAAAAACAATAAGGCAAAAACCAGAAATGGAATTGAATTAAATATCATCTACAAATAGCTTACAAACTTCGTATAGTCTTTCTTGTGTCCTTCCGTTCTTTTATTTTCTACATGCCCCAAAACAAAAAACCCTAAAAGGGTCTGATTTTCATTGAGCTTTAAAAAATCAAACATCGCCTTTGAATAGGTGCCCATACCTGTACTCCAGTAGCCCCCAACATATTCAAACTGACTTAAGGACAAATACATATTTTGCACACCTGCAGCCACAGCACATATATCTTCCCTTTCTATACTTTTGGTATCGGGTTCCCTCTCCATCACAATGGCTATTGCATGAGAAACTTGCTGGGCATACTGTTTAATTTTGTCAAACTTGGCTTGATTAAACGATTCGCTCGCCGTTTCATTTTGGTATATCTCCGCTGCTTTATTCACCCAAGCTTCAAGACTTGAATCGCCTATCACAATAAAACGCCATGGGTAATTGCTTTTGTGGTTGGGCGCAAAATTGGCATTGCGTAACAAGATTTCTAAAACCTGTTGTTCGATTTTTTCACCCGTAAATTCTTTAGGATAAATGCTGCGTCTTTGCGCAATGATTTCGTTAATTTGATTTTGCACGCGATTTGATTATTGAATGTATTATAACGCTAAGCAAAATAATGCCAGCACCTAAGTAAAATTGAGGGGTTAAGTATTCATGCTCTTTCAAAATTAGAGCAGCCAGTATAATTCCATAAACAGGTTCTAAATTAATGGCCAAGTTTGCCGTAAAAGCTGATACCCGTTTCATCGCATTTAGATTCATCACGAAAGCCACATTGGTGCAAACCAAAGCCAAAAGCGCTATCCAAAGCATATCTGCATATTTGGAATCTATTAATTTAGGTTCCATTGTTAGTGGCATGATGTTGAATGATTTTACCGGTAATACTTCATCTATATGCACTTGAAACAAAAGTAAAATACACAAGAAGATGAAACCTCCGCTGAGTTCAGCAAACGACATCACCTTTGTATCCACTTTACGGGCAAAGGTGGAGTTGATGGTTGAGAACAAAGCCGCCATAAAAGTTGAAAAAACACCCACCGCAATGGCTAGGGCATAATTGCCCGAACCTTCCGTTTCCTCAGGGGTATAGTAAGCAATGATGCAAATTCCTACTAAAGCCAACAAACCCAATAGCACATCCATTAGCACAAAGCGCTTGCGGTAAATAATAGGCTCGAGCACAGAAGTAAAAGTGCTGGTTAACCCAAAACAGCCCAAAGTAAGTGAGGCGCTTTTGCCAATTTTAATTGAACCATAGAAAGTCAACCAATGTATGGCCACCATAACCCCAATGCCCGTAAGTTTGAGCAATTGCATTTTATCCGTATTGCGCAATGCTTTAGCAAATCCAGGAATCAAGAAAAAACCTAAGGCTGCTAACCACATTCGGTGCCATACCAGAGTGAAATGATCGGTGCTAATCAAGGCCCCTAAAATGGCGGTAAATCCAAATATAAAAACCGCTATATGCAGTTGTAAGTAGGCGTTTTTATCTTCAGATTTCATTGAATAGGCGAAAATATAAATTATTTATGGCATTTAAGCCTAGATTTATAAACAGCAAATCCATGCATAAAAAAGGTCCGTTAACTTGCGCTAACGGACCTTCTTGTGTATTTTTAGTTTTTAGATTATTGCACGATTGTGTTGTAGAAACTGGTGTTGTTTCTGTATGGAGATTCGTAAACTCTAACTTTAGCTTTAGCTGTTTTTGCACCAACTTTAGCTTTCAAGTTAACTTTGCTGAATTTACCATTAAAGTTTTTAGTGGTCATTTCAGTTACTTTGCTCACATAGAAATCGTTTTCGATAAATTTCTCAGTTACAAATTTCTCGTCAAAAGAATAAGTTAAGAAGTTACGGAAACGGTTTGTTGAAGTTTCATTGGTGTAATTTTTAACATAAGCTTTTACATTTCCTTTACCAGTAGTTTTAGGAATTGAAGTTTTTAAAGACTTGTCAATTTTCAAACTTTGAGAGTAAGTGATAGTAGATTTTCCATTTGCATTTGTTTCAGTGCTAACTTGTAAACCATTGTTCATGATTACATAGGTCATTGGAACTGATACATAAGTGTGTGGTGGAATAAAGGTATAACGCTCAGCCCAAACAGTTGATACTCTTGGTGTGTAGCTTAAGTTTTTACCAGTACCTGAAGGAACTAAGAAAGTTTGAGTAGTGGTTTTTTCAATCCAATAGTCGTTTTTCCAATCGTTGTAAATAAAAACTGAACGTTTCCAATCGATATACATCGGTTTGTCCGCTTTGTTGTAAATAGAGAAATAGGTAACGCCGTCTTCTGACCAGAAATCGTAAGCAACTTTAATGTCTGCATTTTCGCAAACACCATTGCTGTTAACTTCATCTTTACCAACTGAAGTTGTTTCTACCAATTGAATGAATTGGTTACATGATGATAAGAAGGCAAGTGCCACAACCATCATTAGGTTAAGTTTTAAATGTTTCATACTTGATTAATTAATTTGAATGCAGCAAACATATAACAAAAGTCAAATTAAAAAAATAACCCATATGGGCTATCTTGATTAAATATGTGCTATTATTAGGTTAATTACCTGATTTAAACCCACTTTACTTTTGGTTAAGTTCATAAATATATATTTGTTTTTCAATGGTTTAAAGATTTTTTTATCTCTACAATATCATTTATTTTTACGCCATAAATAAAAATTAAACATTTTTTGAAACATAAACTGATTTTCATCATATTGTATTATTTGATATCTACTAAATTAATTGCGTCCAATAATTTAGCAGATACTTCTCTTGTACTTTCTCTTAACAAAGAGGCATTTGACTTGGTGTACAACCAAACCAATTTGGCCAAACAAAAAGCGTTTCAGGCTCTAAGGCTTGCCCAATCATTGCACTATAAATTTGGCGAAGCCCAAGCCTATAGCAGAATTGGAATTGCCTACGATGTTGAAGGGAAATACGATAGTGCGTTGTCTTTCTATACTAAATCTTTAAAGGTTCATCAACTAACTAAAAACAAAAAAGGTCAAGGTGCTGCATTGTGCAATATCGGTCTGCTTTATTTAAACATCAACAATTATCAAGAAGCATTAAGCAATTTACATGCAGCCATTAAACCATTGGAAGAAATAAAGGAGTATCTGTTTATTGGCAACTGCTATAACAATATTGGTTTGTTGTATTATGAGCTAGATAACTATGAACGGTCCCTATTCAATTTCAAATTGGCTTTGAAATATTATGACAAATTAGGTGATGTGTATCAAAAAGCCAATGTGATGAGCAATATGGCAAACTTGTGCTCGGAATTTAAACTGCATGACTCTGCAAGAAACCTACAAATAGAAGCCATAAAACTTTACAAACAAGAAAATGATTTTTACAATCTTGGAAAAAACTACAACAATCTCGGAATTCAATATCTTGGAACCAATCAAAAAACAGAAGCGGAGAAAGCATTCTTAGAATCTATTGCCTATGGTATAAAAGCCAATAATATATCAGGCTTGGCTGATACGTATATCCACTTAGCAACTTTTTACGCGAATAATGGCAATATTGAAAAAAGCAATTATTACACAAAATTGGCCTTTCCTTTAAGCCTAGAAATTGAGTCGCCCAAACTAAAGTCTGACATCTATTTCAACTACGCCCGCATTTGCAACAAAGAAGGAAATTACAAATTGGCTAGCGATTTATTAATCAGATCGTCGATACTTAAAGACTCCATTTTCAAAAGCGAAATAAGCGAAAAAATCGCCCTACAAGAAGCGCGCTTTGGACTAGAAAGAAAAGAAAGCGAAAACAAACAACTCAAGCAAAGAAACCAAATTCAAAATCTAGAATTAGAAAACAAACGCAACGAAATAAAACTTCGTAAAGCAAGCATTTATTTTGTCATTGGTTTTGCCATACTCCTAATCATTGCTATTTTAATTTATTTAAAAAGAAGATACACCATACAAAATCTTCGCGCAGAAAATGCCCATCAAGAAGAACAACACAAACAAAGGGTTTATATATCGCATGAACTCCACGACAATGCTGGGGCGCAATTGTCTTTCATCGTTAGCAACCTTGCTATTCTTGAAGAAAATGAGCCTGAAAACAAACGCATAAAATCTATTTCTGAAATGAGCAAGCAAGCCATTGTTACCCTCAGAGATACCGTTTGGGCACTCAACAACGAAACCATTAACCTCACAATTTTCTCTGATAAGGTAAAACAATACATTTCAAAAATGACTGAATTTGAACATTCTGTTTCAGTCGATATACATGAAAACATAAAGTTTGACCCAAACATCAAACCGCTTCAAGCACTCAACTTATTTAGAATATTTCAAGAAGCTTTTGGCAATGCCATTAAACACGCCCAAGCCAGCAAAATTGAAGTTACAATTTCTAGTTTAGAAAACAACATTTGCCAAGTAAAAATCATTGACAATGGCAAAGGCTTTAGTCTTGAAGACGCTGAAAAGAAAGGACATTACGGCATGCAAAGTATGCAAAACAGAGCCCATGAACTCAATGCCACTTTAAATGTTCAAAGCAACAACAACAATGGAACAAGTATTGAAATTCTAATGCCAATAAACTAATGTTGCGCCGATTCAAAATTCTTACTTTTCTTATTTTCACTTTCATTGTTTCTGCCCAAGCAAACAATTCTTTGCTTCGATTAAAAGGTCTTGAAAAATATGTAAGCGAAAATTACTTTTCAAAAACACCAGGTCTCGAAAGCATAGCACTTGAAGGCATTGAATTGGCCACCACTTTAAAACAAACCAACACCCTGGCCAATTTAAACAAAATGATTGGCGTACATTATTATTTCAACGGCAATTATGAGCTAGCCCTCTCCCATTACCTAAAAGCAATTGAACTCTACCAAAGCACAAAAAATCTCAATGGAGAAGCTTCTGTTTACAACGAACTTGGCACCTTTTACCGCAAACACAAAAGATATGAAGAGGCCATTAAAATCTTTGATAAAGCAGAAAGCATTTGCAAAATAACGCACGACAGCAGCATATTGGCCGCTGCAATAAACAATCGAGGCATCGTATTCGAAACCCAAGAAAACTTTCCACTAGCACTTAAACAATACCAAATTGCGCTAGACCTTTACACGCAAATTAACGACCAAGTAGGCTTATCATATAGCCTTGAAAACATTGGTGGTATTTATCTCCTGCAGAAAGATTATTCAAAGGCTGAATCATTTCTAAAACAAAGTATAGAGATTAGAAAACAAGCCGGACTGAAACAAGCAACCGCTATGGGCTTCCACTATTTGGGAGAATTGTATCAAAAAACAAATGCGTTGTTATTATCCAATGCCATGTTCGATTCATGCATTAAAATAGCCAATGAGATTCAATACCCCGACCTATGCCAAAGGGCATATTTCTCAAAGGCCAGCAATTATAAAGCATTGAAGGAATGGACACTTGCACTTACCTATTTTGAACGTGGAAGCAGCATAAAAGACAGCTTAATTGACGAAGATAAAAACCGTGTCATAAGTGAACTTCAAACCCAGTATGAAGTTGAGGTAAAGAACAAAGAAAACAGTTTGCTAAAACAAGGAAACGAACTCAATATTCAAAAACTGCGGGCAAACAGATTGCTCACCATTTTGATTGTTATTGGTGTTGTCGTCTTGTTCGGTTTATCCCTATTTCTTTACAAGAAAAAACAAAAAACACAAGAAGCAAAAGCCTTGGAAATGGTGCAAAATGCGGAACATTTGCAAAGGACCAGAATTTCTAACGATTTGCACGACCATGTTGGTGCGCAACTTTCTTATGTGGTTTCTAACCTCGACATTGCCAGTAAAGAAATTTCAGAAAACAAACTCGACCCTAAACGCATCGATGCCATTAGCGACATGAGCAAACAAGCCATTGGCACTTTGCGCGAAACAGTTTGGGCTTTGAACAACGAACACATTTCACTTGAATCGTTTGCAGACAAATTCAAACTCTATTGCATGAGGATGCTAGACCTTAACGAAAAAATTGAATTAAATTTCCATGAGCATATTCCGCAACAAATTACATTGATGCCCAATACCGCCTTGCATGTTTTTAGAATTTGTCAAGAAGCTTTTAGCAATGCCGTTAAGCATGCTGATTCCTCGCGAATTGATGTCTATATTCAAAACCCTAGTGAACAAAATTTAGAGTTTAAAATCGTAGACAATGGAAAAGGTTTTGCCACCAATGACGGAAATAAATCTGGTCACTACGGCCTTAAAAACATGCGGGCAAGAGCAGAGGAAATTGGCGCCAACTGTAGCATAGAAAGTGAAGCAAGCCATGGCACAAGCGTATGTATTACATTTAAAAATAACACATATGTATGATTGTATAAGAAATATTGAAAGTCTAAGTTTGTAATATGATGCACTTCACAAAAATTGCCATAGTTGATGACAAGCAACCCAATAGGGTTTCTCTGAATGAACGCATTGGTGCATCGCACGAATATGAGGTTGTGTTTATGGCCGTGAATGGCGAAGATTTCCTCGAGAGAATGAAATCGTGCACATCCGAGCAAATGCCTCAATTGGTGCTTATGGACATTGACATGCCAATTATGGATGGCATAGAAGCCATAAAAAAAGCAAAGCCAATTTACCCCGATTTAAAATTTTTAATGGTCACCGTTTTCGATGACGATGATAAAATATTTGAAGCCATTAAAGCAGGTGCTAGCGGCTATTTATTAAAAGACGAACCAGCCAGCGTTATTTCCCATTCAATAAAAGAAGTTCTCGAATTTGGCGGCGCGCCAATGTCTCCCCGCATTGCACGCAAAGCACTTAATTTATTAATGAATGCTTCCATTCAACAAAGCAATGAAAAGCAGGACGAAGAGAATGTATTAAGCAAGCGTGAAATGGACATATTAAAATTGATGGTTGATGGTTGCGATTATAAAGTTGTAGCAGATAAACTGTTTATCAGTCCCCATACTGTTAGAAAACACATTGCCAATATTTACGAAAAACTGCAAGTATGCAGCAAGGTAGACGCGGTTAAAATCGCCATTAAAAAAGGCTGGTTTAACACCTTTCTTTCCATCTAATTCCTTTTAAGTTTAACATTGTACTTGTCACTTTGCATGCTTAAGTTTGCAGCATGGATGTACTCGATTACGACAAATTATTTATGAGCAAAGCGCTTGACCAAGCACAAATGGCCTTCGAGGAAGATGAAGTGCCAATTGGTGCGGTGGTTACCTGCAACAACAAAATAATTGGCAAGGGCTACAACCAAACCGAACGTCTCAAAGACATTACAGCCCACGCCGAAATGCTGGCCATTACCGCTGCATCGGCCCATCTTGGCAGCAAGTATTTAGACGAATGCACCTTATATGTAACTATAGAACCTTGTGTGATGTGCGCAGGTGCCATTAAGAATGCACGATTTGGCAAAATTGTCATCGGTGCTTCTGAACCCAAAACTGGCTTCAGTAAATTTGTGTCTGAAGACTTCAACTCCAAAACCGAAATGATCACCGGCATGCTCGAAGACGAAGCCCGCGCCTTAATGCAGAATTTTTTTAAGGCGAAAAGAGGATGAAGATGAGAGGGTGAATGAGAGTGAGAATGATAAATTGAGAAATTGAGAAATTGAGAAATTGATTTTCTGTAGAGACAGGGCATGCCCT